>NZ_VOYE01000004.1:0-174529 GCF_013420765.1 Acinetobacter sp. YH01009
GGCTACTGAGGCTACTGAGGCTACTGAGGCTACTGAGGCTACTGAGGCTACTGAGGCTACTGAGGCTACTGAGGCTACTGAGGCTACTGAGGCTACTGAGGCTACTGAGGCTACTGAGGCTACTGAGGCTACTGAGGTTGTAACAATGCCTATTCCTCAACAAGCTTTAGTCAATAGTGGTCCGTTGCGTATACATTTTGGTGAAAATGCGATTACTCACGAACAGTTGTATTGGGAACCCACTAATACTGCTAAGTTTATGAATACCAATACAGGAATTATTGGCACGATGGGTACTGGTAAGACGCAATTTACCAAGTCGCTCATTACGCAATTGATGCAGAACCAAGAATCTAATGTCAATTCAGCGCCAATCGGTATGTTGATTTTCGATTACAAATCAGATTATGTGGATGATGAGTTTGTAGAAATCAATGCTGTAAAAAAATATATACCTCATAAATTACCATTTAACCCCCTCAGTTTATTTGGCAATACTCCTTTATTACCTGTGCACACGGCACGTGGTTTTGCAGAAACGATGGCTAAGGCTTTCGGATTGGGTGTCAAACAGCAGGCTACACTACGTAAGCTAGTTTTAGACGCTTATGAGCAAGCTGGTATTGATAAATCAGATTCAGCAACATGGTATTTACCTGCACCAACCATTCAAGATGTGTGGGATTTATTTGAGGCTACTGATCCTTCTATTGATTCTTTATATGCAGCACTCGAAAGTTTAAATGACTTAGAAATTTTTGAGCCAGATCATAAGAAGTGCTCAAGTTTGTATGATTTGTTAGATGGTGTCCTAGTTATTGAATTAGCTAGATTTACCCCTCAAGTTCAAAATCTTGTGGTTGCTTTAACTTTGGATTTGTTTTATTCACAGATGCAGAAACAAGGTAAACCTCAAGTTCAAGGTGACTATCGACAAATCACAAAGATGATCCTTGTTGATGAAGCTGACAACTTTATGTCTCAAGATTTCCCGAGTTTACGCAAGGTTCTTAAAGAAGGCCGTGAGTATGGGGTAGGCGTGGTCTTATCTACACAGGATATTACGCATTTTAAAACTGGTGAAAATAACTACTCAGCATATATTTTGACTTGGGTGATCCACCGTGTCGCACAAATCAGTAATGGCGATATTAAAGCGATCTTTAATGTAGATGATAAGTCTGAGCAAGAGCATTTGATGGAAACTGTTCGTAAACTTGATAAGCATTACAGCTTATATATTGATGGTCAGAAGAAGCTAGTGAAGATGAAAGACAAAGCTTTTTGGGAGTTATTTAAACATTTGGAAGTGTCTTAATTTCTTGGGTTTAACTAATGGTTTTATTTAACTGAAATTGATAGCTCTATAAGCAATACTACCTCTTAATTGGCAGTATTGCTGTATTATAAAACTAATTAATCAATGAAAAAGCTTCCAGAAGTGGATGAGAAGCTATCATATAACTCAATGAAATGAGTTAATATGTTTTCACTTCGATGAATGATCTTTTCTGGTGCCCAATCTTCGTCTTTATCATATGTTGATTTAAAATCTTTATTTATTGAAAGTTCATTAATTAATCCAATAGATATATCATCATGTTTTAGTAAACATTTTTCTTTGAATATTTTTCTGGACATTTCAGCATTATATGGATGTGCACTTAAAGTTAGATTGCCGATAGTGTGAACCCATTTACTATGAATATCTTCATTATATATACTTTTCCAGTGTATTAAGTCTAAGTTGTCAGTAACAGAATCTAGATTTTGAGGTAATACATGCTCTATAGTCCAACTCTTATCCCACAGATTTCGAGTATTTTGTTGTAGGTTGCTTAATTTTTGCTCTACTCTGATTAATAACACTCGTGTAGCATCTTTGCTTTCTTTATACATCGGGATATGCTTATACTTCTGTATAAATTCATTTTTACTAGTTCGACTAAAGTACTCACTTAGTTCTAATATTATTTTATCTAAATCGACTTGCGTTGAATTTTTTAAATCAACAATAATTTTCAAGAAAATATTATCTAATTTATTGGTTTGTGGTGAGTTTTCTAAATGACGACGTATAAACCAAAGTTCAATAAATTTAATTAATTTACTTATATTCAGCTCTTCATGTTGGCTTAATAAATATAAAATAAGTGAGTGTGAGGGTACTGCTTTTACCTTATTTATCCCAATTAAAGTTTCTTTATAAGGGATTAATTTTTTATTTAATTCATTTTTCTCATCTATGTTGGATGGATTTAAAATATTGAAATATATCTTTGATTTGGAAATTAAGTCTTCTAGAAGATCTAATTTATTTTTTGATTTCCTGATGAACTCAAAATAAACCTTTATAACGTTTGATTTTGTTATTTTTTTTATATTTCCTGTATTTCTTTCATTTGAAAAAGCGTAATAGTAATGTTTTAAGAATCTAAATTGTTCATCTGATTTTTTAATATTTTTAGTAATAATATTCCATTTTGAGTCAATTACTTCAGGTGTTATTTTATCATCTTCATTTGCTTTAATTATTTCACTAATGATTTTGTTTTTAATCAAATCCATTGGGCTGAGAGGTGTGCCACGATCATTTAGGCTTTCAAAAATTGTATATGCTGATGATTCGTCATCTACTTCAATACGTACCAATTTGGTGAGTTTTATTTTGGTGTAAAGATCTAAAAGTTGATCAATTTTTTTTCTGGTTTGACTTCGGAAAGTATTTTTGTAATCTCATTGTTGAAATGTTTAATTACTTCTAATATTGTACTTTTATTTTCGTAATTTTCATATTTGAAATATTTTTCAACAGCATTTTCATGATTGATTTCATTATCATTGCTAAGTTTAATTACTTCATCTAGTATTTGGTTATAATGTTCAAAATTTTTATCTTGATTTGAAAGAGTAAGTCTATCAATTCTATTAGTTCTACTTCCGATTATTAAGTTTCTAATATGTAATCTAAATTCAAAAACACCTTCATCATTGGTGGGTTTTTGTGCTAATTCAATCAAAAGATTATAGTAAATGGTGATTAATAAAGCTGATAACGTTACTAAACGCTGTTGGCCATCAATTACTTCATAAGTTTTTATTTTTTCTTCTTGAGTGTTTGACTTATCAATCAATAATATTGAACCAATGAAATATCCGCATTCATTATCTTGAACATCTGCAAGAAGTTGATCCCATTGATCCTTTTTCCAAGAGTAGGCTCTTTGATAGGGTGGTATACAATATTTTTGCTCTATTGATTCGTTATTGTGCCCAAGTAAATTCTCAATTGAGACGGATGAAGCTTTAATCACTGTGTTCTCCTATTTAAAGCTTATTTATGGTTTTGATTCTAATGGGTATTGTATACATGAAAAAGGCAGGTTTTGAACCTACCTTTATGTTAAATATTAGCTATTAAACTTTCAGATGACTTATAACGCACAGACATAGCACCAACACCTCTATGTATATGTCCACGCATACGATCAAGTAAAACTTTATTTTCTAAAGGGTCTTCTTTATTGTCTTCAACATATCGAAGCAGTGATAAGAACAGATCTGTATTTTCACCTGTAAGCGTATAGGCATTAAACTCAGAACCATCCTCATTCGGTAGGGGAATATTACCCAAAGGCCCTTCTTCTAAAGACATCATCAGAGCAATACGACAAAGCAAGTTTGGTGTTAGACCCGTACGTTGTTTTAGCATACGTAGGCGAGTAGTTGCTTCAGATGAAATTTTAAGCTTGCTGTAATGCAATTCTCTTCTCCGTCGTATTGGTACGTTTCAGATCAGTAAAGTAACCTGGTAATGCTTGGGTAGAACTTAACTCGTGATTGTATTCAAGTAAGTAGCTTTCTGAGATAAATTCATCTAATTGATTAACATATAAATCATCAATTTCTGTATCAGTGGAAAGAATAATGACTTGATGACTCACGTGAGGGAAGTAGAACTTCATCAGGTTGTCGCGGTGTTCACGGTCTAAACGGCCAAGTGGAGTATCTACAATCATTGGCAGATGTCGTCCGCTAGTTTTAGCCAAAGACCATAACATCGCAATCGCATAGATCTGCTTTTCACCAGCAGATAAAGCAGACTTTTCGACAACCTTACCATTGGTTTTAATTAACTGAGTATTAAAGCTTTTTGGGTCAATCTGTAAGTCCGTAATGAAATTACGCTTACGTAGTAATGAGTTGAAAATCTCAACAAAGTTATGACGAACTTGATTGATCTTTTGCTCAAGAAGCGCCGTCTCAAATTCAATGAGTGCTTTAATACCTTTGGCCGCTAAAGAGTTTTTGTGATTTTGTAAAGCGAACTCCGCTACTGCTTCACTCGCAGCTTTAAGATTTCGTTCTGCTGTTACAACATCCCAGCTGATTTTACGAACTTCTTCTTCTTTCTGATTCAAAGTTAGATCAAGTTCGCCCAGTTTACGTTCTTTCTGAAGAAGCTCATCCAGGTAGGCATTCGAGTCTTCAGCATTTTCAGCACGTGCGATTGAAAACTCTGTTGCTTCTTTTTCTTGATTTAAGAAAGTAAAACGTTCAAAGAGTGATTTAACATGTTTCTTCACTTCAGCATCTAGGCTGAATAATTTAGTTAAAGCCTGCTGAGGTTCAGACAATTCAGAAAAAGCAATATGTTTACTTAGTTGTGGCTGAGTATTGAAGTAACTTTCAAGAAACTCATTTAAATTTTTCCAATGCTCATCTTTCCAAAGTTCTTTTTTCTGAATGGAACTATTTTGGAATGAGCTAAGCGTCTGTTCAAAAAGCTTCTGGGTCGAAGTTTGATCTGCTGATGAACCTTCTAAATGCTTACTGAATTTTGCAATAAGTTTTGGTGCAAAGAGAAAGGGAAGCAGGCCATTAGCTAAATTCACTAGCTCTTGTTTACAAGTATTAATGTCTTTATTTAACTGAGAGAGCTTCGCTTTGAGTTGGTCATATTCCAACGCAATAGCACCACCTTCAGAGACAAAACGTAATCTTTTTTGCTCAATATTTTTTAGTAAGGATTGATGCTCGAACTTAAGTTGAGCATATTCATTTTTCAGTGTGTTCTCTTGAGATTTAAGCTCATTTAATTCTTTGGTCAAACTCTCAACATCATTCTGATTCTGATCATCTGATTTGTTTCGAGTTAAGTAAGCATGTAAATCCAGACGTAACTTTTCAATAAGGTCGATCCCGAGAAGGTTCTTAATCGCATCTGATAAAGATGCATTATTGTCTTCAGCAATATCCTGAATTTTTTCGCCGTCGAAAAAGAACAATTGTGAAACACCAATAGGAATCAATTCTAATAAAAAGTTTTCCCATTCTTGTTTTGGTACAGACGTAACAGTTTCACCATTCTTCTTTAGATCTAAATTTTCACGGATTTGTCCATCACTAGATAAAGACCAAGAGCGGCATATTCTGAATTCAGCAGGGATACTGCCTTCAGTATAGATGAAGGTCAGTTCAACACTTGAAGCACGTTCAAGATGGTTCTGATTGGTCTTGCTGAGTAAATATTGATGGTACTCTTTCGTACTAATTCCAAGGCCTAAAGCACGTTTACCATAAAGCGCTAAACGAACAGAATCTAAGAATGTCGTTTTACCAGCACCATTACGACCACCGATCAGAATAATTGGTCGATTGGTAATAGATGATTTTTTAGGTTCTAAAGAAAATTCGGTACGCTGACTATATAAACCAACATTATCCAAAATTAATGATTTGATAATCATGGATTAGCTCCAGCGTTATTCAATAAATCTAGCTGACCTGAAGAAATCTCTTCAGCAAAAGATGCTTCTTCATCTTCAGTTTCGATAATGTCATCAATGGTTTGATCAGAGTTGCGATCAGAGAGAATGGTTTTCAAATCACGCCATTCCTCGTTAAGGACTTTGCTCAGCTGGTTATGGATATTATGGCGTCGTTTGAGACCATGAGAGGCTTTTTCCACACCAATAAGCTTGACCATGAGCTCGGTAGGAAGTTCATGTTCTTTACAGATGCGATCAAGCAAAGCAAAGTCTTGAGTATTGTAGAGAACGCTATCCTCAATTTCCCAATCTAAATCGATGCCTAAAGTGCTTTTTACAATTTGAGGTACTGAATCTGCCCAATCCCCACTTTCTGAGCGCCATAGACGGCGAATTTCATGCAATTCGGCAGGGTGAATAAGCACAGGTGCTTCACCAATAGGTGCTTCGGCCTGAACTTGTTTTTGGATCTCTAGAAGTTTTTCGAGCAATTCCTTACGGAAATCTAATTTATATGGACCTGGAACCAGTTTGCCATTTGCATGGTTAAAAGCAACTTGACCATTACGGCGCTTAAATTCACGATAAATGAATTTCTTTTCAGGATCTTGCGTTGAAGACAACAGGTCTCGGTATTCCAATAATGGTTCAAGCCATTCTTCACCAGACTCGACCATTGCTTCCATTGACTTATCTTGTTGCACAACAGTACATACCCAGCAACCAAAACGTGAGTTACCACAGCTAGGAGTTGTTTTATCGACAACAAGAGGGCATTCACCAGCTTGAGCATTTCGATACATGGTGACTAACTCGCGGTTGTCATTATTCCATGGTGATTTGTTTTGCAGCAAATAATTCCAAACGTCATCTGTCGTAAAGGCTTCAATTGGCGCGAACACGAAAGCGTTTAAAAGAGAAGAATGGCGAGCCAGTTTGGTGCCTTTAATTTTATGCATTGCAATAACTTGTGCACGTGTTGCACTTTCGGCAGAGCGTACACCTAGAACAACAACGACTTCACCAAACTCAGCAACGCGTTGTGTAATAAAATCATTAGCAGGTTCAATTTTTAAACGCTCTGTACACCAACGGAACTTATTACTTGGTGCAGGATAGCCACGACCAATTAAGTTTACCCAAAATGAACGTTCAACACGTGGACTCACTTTTTGAACGATAAAAGGCATGCCTTGTTCATCAGACTTTTTTTGGATGTTTTCAAGGTTTTTATCGATATAGCGAACGATAATAGGGGTTTCAACCAGCGTGTCTGAACTAATGACATACACGGGTTTTTGTCGTTGCTCAGATGGTAATAAAGCTAGGGCATTCCATACCAGTTGTAAGGCACAAGTAGAATCCTTACCACCTGAATATCCAACAACCCATGGTCGCTGATCAGACAGATAGACTTCTTGGATTGAAGCATGAATGTCTTTTAGTGAGTTGGTCTCAAAAAAACTCATTTAGACCATCTCCTCGATTTTTGGTGCGGTACTTTGTTTAACTTGAATAGAGTTGGTATGTAGATCTTCAACTCGTTGTGCTTCATCACTCAATGGAATACCTAGAACTTTTTGAATATAGTTGGTTACAAGAACCAAATTGTTGCGGGATTTATTAATTTTACCTGCTACTAATGCTCGACCATTCCAAATAGATAGATTGTTTCTTGACCACTCAACATGAATGAGCTTACTAAGATAGTCTTGCCAATTTTCAGGATGTTCTTGCAATAGTGTATTGCCAACTCTTGCAAGTGCTTGAAGTGCAATTCCATGAGCATGAATGTAGTTTTGGCGTAGATGACACGATGAAGTTTTACCTTCAAGTAGGTCGAGCCAGCCAGGAATATATTGTATTACTTCTTGCCAAAATTGGCTTGCAATTTGAATTGATTGTTCTGTATTTAGATTACGATTCTTAAAAGCTAATAACTCTTTTGTGGCTTGATGAATCGAACTAAAAGTAAAAACTTTAGTTGAACGATTTGAAATGCTGGATTTTTCAAAGTCGGTGAATTCAGTAAATAATGGAATAGTTTCGATAACAGATTTAGTGATATGAGTTTGTTCATCTCGATGATTGAACAATAACTTAATAGACTGTGCTGGCTTTACAGCATGCATATTGAGATCTGCAAACATTTGTTGTGAACGTTTTAAGCCTTGATCAGCATAAAGGACTACAGAGATTGTTTCATCACCAAGATATGGTTTTAACTTTATGGCTTCTTCGATTGCTGCACGGCGGTGTTGACCATCATTGATGAGCACGGTTGCATCCATAGAAATTTTAAGTTTCCCCATGTTGTTGGAAACCTCTGATGGCTCAAATTTCACTTCACCATCAATACAAGCACATAGAGAGGATAGAATATATTCTTCAGGATTTTCAGTGATATACCTACTTATTTGTGGGATTCGACTTTTATTTAAGGTTCGTTGGGCTCTGAGTGAAGGAGGAAGTGAATTGTCATCAAATTTAAAAAATTTAGGTACAAATTTTAAAGGTACCATGATGATGTAGAAAGCATTTCTTGCTTGGATGCCCTGCATCGCGACAAATTCAAACCAATTTCCATCCATAGGAATTACACAAATAACAATATTCTTGTAATTGTACCATGAGTAGAAGTTTTATTATCTGTATTTGGAAGTTTCTTTTTATAAAATAAATAGCTGGATCTGGGAAAATGTATGTAGGTTTGGTGGGGGGGTAATCCTCCCATAAATAACCGAAGTTAAAAGTAGAGGTTAAGCAGCCATTAGAGGTGGCTTTCCTTTGTTAGCTTGATGTGTTCTTACGAGCAATTATTGGATGGAAAGTATCTACACGGATGAATACAGATATGGTGCTCGATGTACTATGATAAGATTAACCCGTTAGGTCAGGTGGCCTAACTTAAATAAAAAAGTCTCCGAAAAACCCGGTACGGTTCAAAACTTAAACACTTTCCCACTAATACGAATAATTATCTTTCAATCTTTGCGCTATTTCTTTATATTTATGAAGTTTTACCTAACTATATAAATATTGAGGGATTTTTGTGAAACATTTTTTTCTTATACTAACTTTTGGGTTGTTAATCACTACACTTTCAGGATGTGCAACATCTCGTGGACTTATCCAAGTTCCAACCTCTAATCAAGTTTCTACACAAGAGGCCAGTAATTCTAAAAAAGTGATTATTGCACTTGTTGAAGATGAAAGGTCTTTTCAAGATAAACCACCAACTGCTGATATCCCATCTTTAAAAGGTGGTTTAGCAAAGGCTACGGCTGAAGAAAAAGCAAAAGCTGTAGCTCGAAAGCGTAACGGTTATGGAAAAGCTTTAGGTGATATTCTTTTAGAGAAAGAAACGGTTTCTGAATTATTAAAGAAACGTACAACTCTAGCACTTAAGAAATCAGGCTATGAAGTTCTTGAAGATAATGCTGCCAATCGGGCGAATGCAGACCTAGTTTTGAATATTAAAATTAATAAATTCTGGTCTTGGTTCCAGCCAGGATTTGCATCTATTAAAATCCATTCTGAAATTGATACTGATATCTTCAATACGAAGAAATCGCCAGCTGAACCTATTCACGTTTACAGCAAAGTTGTTAGATCAGCACAGGTAGCCAATGGTACAAAATGGATTGAAAATATTGATAATGTTTTGAATGACTATGAAGCTAAATTAATTTTATCTTTGCCTAAAGTTACCCCCTAATAAATCATTTTAGATCCAAATTATAGACTCTTAGAATAAAGCTCTTTTAGAAGAGCTTTATCATTTTATCTATCTGTTAGATTTCCCAGTCTACATTCAACTTCACATAGGCTTTGTTGCACAAACCTATCTGTAAAGGCTTTTTCAGCAATATAATTTTCAAATGAAGAAGCTTACATACAAAATCTACCGCACAACCAATTGGTCAGCATATAACCAAGCACTCTTTAATCGTGGGAATATTGACATTTGGTTCGATCCAAAAACACAATGGCATGCAGAACCGCAAGGCAAATAAGGTCTAAGTAAAACTTACTCCGACATAGCGATTCAATGTATTTGATGATCAAATCTCTATTTAGACTCACTTTACACAGGGTTACTGGCTTTGTTCAAAACTTAATTAAACTTTGCGGATTGGATTGGACAGCACCAGATTACAGTATGCTTTGTAGAAGACAAAAGCATATTGATATTGCAATTAGTTATCAGAAAAACAGTGATGGGCTTCATCTACTCGTAGACTCTACAGGCATGAAGTTTGTGAATGTACAATGAGGTCCTTAGCTGGTTTTTGATTGTGAATAGCCATATTCGATGCATCACAAACAAGCTTGGCTGTCATACGCTCATTTAAGCTGTAGCCAACCACTTGTTTCGTGTAAACGTCTTTTACAACTATTAAGTACAACAAGCCTTCAGTCGTCCATATATACGTAATATCACTCAATCACGCTTGGTTTGGTTTAATCATTGAGAATTGTTGCTCAAGCAAATTTGGATAGATCGCTCAGTTATGGTCACTGTTCGTCGTTCTTTTGAAACGTTTGTGGTACTTACAATGCAGCTGATTTAACTTTTTTATCTGACATACTGCATATGTACTAATTTTTACGACCTGAGCCTGTAAATGCTTGGTTAAGCGAATATAGTCATAGCTCTGTTTCGTTTATTTGTGCGCTATTTTGACCAAATTTGTTTGTTGATTTCGCTGAACTAATCGTTTATTCACACCTCGTTTTAGCCAATTATAAAAGTGAGAAACTAATACATGAAGTAATCGTGCCATCAAAATAATCGGCAATCAGTGTTTTTGCGATTTCATATAGGCGTACCTTACTGACGTACTTTGGCAAAGTACGCTGCTGCCTTTTTTAGAAATTTACGTTCCATTTCAGCGGATTTAAGCTGTTTGTTTAAGTTGCTTATTTTCTTCGAGCAAAGCGTTTAGGTCAGGTGAATACTGTTTAGTACCAGCTAAAGTCCCTGCCTTTGCCTTATTGTTCCAATGCGAAAGGGTCTGCATGGAAATGCCGAGTTCTCTAACTGTTTCGGATACATTGCCTTGATTGGCTTCTAATGCTTTGATGGCTTCAGATTTAAGTTCTACCGTATACGTCTTGTGTTTCTAGCTCATGGTAAACTCCTGATGAGTATGTATAGTTTACCAAGTTAAAACCTCCTGTTTTTTCAGCATACAGCAATTGATAATTGAATGGATTTCACAGTTTTATTTTTGAAAACAACATGGTTTTGTTATTTTTTGTGAAAAATTTAACTCGGTGTTATAATTACACACCTGATAATTGTCAATTTTTTAATTACTGATCATGATGATGCAACTCCACGTGTCCCACTTAAATCTAAGTTCGATTGATCAAGTGTTATCAGCTATACAACACATTCCTGCGATGCAACGCCGGCGCTTATCGCGCCTAGCAAAGCTGGCTATGAATAGTGCAATACAGACTTTAAATACACACAAAGTCGATTATATTGTTTGGGTGTCGCAATATGGTGATGAAGCCAAAACGCTGAATATATTAGAAGATGTCTTGAGAGGGCAAACGCCTTCACCGACTCAATTTTCAACCTCGGTACATAATGCAATTTCAGGCTTATATTCTATTTTATGTCAGGATGCGACACCTGCGACCAGTTTGGCAGGTTCGTGGAATGATGGGTTGATTGAAGCTTATGCATGGTTAAAAACAAGGCCAGAAGCCTGTCAGGTTTTGCTGGTGTATTATGATGAAGCCTTGCCTGAAATGTATATCGAGCATCAGCCATTTTCTGCTTTTGCGATGGCAGCGATGATTTCATTAGCGCCTGCAAATTTGATATTGATGCCAAAGCATACGAATGCAACGCCAGCCTATCAGCAAGCTTTAGCATTTAACACGTTTTGGACTAATCCTGAGCAAACTGAATCTGAAGCGTGGACGAAATGCTGAAATTAAATCGAATCAAGCAAAAAGCCAACTATGCATGGCGGGTTGGGGCGACAGGATTTAGCTTTGCCAGCTTTGGCTTAGGCGGTGTGGCGATTGGCGGTTTGGTTGCCCCTCTGGTTAAGCTGAGTTCGTCTGATCTGGATGTCCGAAAACAGCGCACTCAAAAGGTGATTAAACACAGTTTTAAAGGTTTCACCGAAATGATGGTGAAACTGGGCATTATGACTTATACGGTTGAAGGTTTAGAGAAATTAAAAAACAGTCAACAGGAGTTGGTGATTGCCAATCATCCGACACTGATTGACGTGGTGGTTTTAATTGGTTTAATGGAGCAAGCAAACTGTGTCGTTAAGCAGGCACTGTGGTCAAATCCATTTACCAAAGGTCCTGTGCAAAGTGCGGGCTATATTTTAAATGCGGGTTCTGAACAATTTATTCAGGACTGTGTACACAAATTGCAGCAGGATCATGCCGCGTCCTTGTTGATCTTTCCTGAGGGAACAAGAACAGCAAAAGGTGAGCAGTTGAACGAGTTTCAGCGCGGCGCAGCCAATATTGCACTAAGGGCAGGGGTACCGATTCGGCCTGTGCTAATTAGCTGTACGCCCTCGACACTCACCAAAAACGAAAAATGGTATCACATTCCAGAACAGCCTTTTCATATCCATGTAAAAGTCTTGGATGCGATCCAAGTGGAAGACGTATTGGATGACGTAACGGTTAATCCAAAAAATGTACGTCAATTAAATCAACAATTACAATGGTTTTTTAACCAAGAGTTATCCCTAAATGACGAATCTTGCTGATGAATTAAAGCAAATGATTATTGATGTCCTTGCCCTTGAAGACATCAGTATTGAAGACATTGATACAGACGCGCCTTTGTTTGGCGATGGTCTAGGTTTGGACTCGATTGATGCCCTTGAATTAGGCTTGGCATTGAAAAAACGTTATGGCATTCATTTGAATGCAGAGTCTGCAGAAACCAAAGAACATTTTAAATCAATTCAAAGCTTAGTGGCTTTGGTTGAAGCACAGAAAACAGCATAAGAGGTTGCTATGCTTGCACAAGAAACCGTGTTAGAAAAATTACGTGAATGGATGGAAGAGTTGTTTGAAATTGCGCCTGAAGATGTGCAATTAGAGTCAAACCTAGCTTCAGACCTCGATGTTGACAGTATTGATGCCATTGATTTGGTGGTAAAAATTAAAGAGTTGACAGGCAAACAAGTCAACCCTGAAGATTTTAAAAATGTGCGCACCATTCAAGATGTGGTGGTCGTGATTCAGAATATGTCAGTTGCATGAACAACATCTTAAAAGGGGTAGCAGGGATCGGTTTGATCCTCTATCCTTTTTTTGTCGCTTATGCTTTGGCACATGGACAGTATGTCTGGGTCAGTGCGGTATTGATTGTACTGGGCATTTTACGTCTCTTGAGTAAGGGCAATGCCCTGCTGTGGCCATTGACAGGTTTTGCCATTTTATGTGGCGGGCTGAGTTTGATTTTAAAAGATCATGCGTGGCTTAAACTCTATCCTGTCTTTATGAGTCTTGGGGCGCTGTTTATTTTTGCCAGCACCTTGATTCGACCGCCTTCAATGATTGAGCGTTTTGCACGTTTGGCAGAGCCTAATCTGCCAGAAGAAGGAGTCGAATGGACCCGTCAAGTGACCAAAGTTTGGTGTGGTTTTTTTTGCATCAATGCGGTCATTGCCCTGATCACTGTTTTCTTTGCACCGATGAAAATTTGGGTGATGTATAACGGCTTGATCTCTTATGTCTTGATGGGTGGACTGTTACTGGGTGAGTTTGTGTTGCGTAAACGCCAGCAACGACTGCATCAGGCACAGAAATAACAGCATTTCCGTCAGGGCAACTGAAACAGTGGCCTCGAACTATAGCGATTAGAAATACGGTTTTTAAAAACAAATTTTATGTCTTGTCATTTTCAACACCATCTCCATTCATCGCGTCCCTTGTGTATTCAGGCGGACTCAAGTTTTGTGTCCTTTCACACTTTTTGGTTGGATGTAGCTGAACAGGCTACGCAAATTCAGCAGTTGGAACAGCCAGTATGGGCGCTTTGGGAACAAGACAGTTATGAGTTTTTGGTATTGTTGTTTGCAGCCTTGCAAGCAGCTAAGCAAGTGCTGTTGCCGCCGCATCGGGTCAGCGACTTAGAAAAAGAATTGGCTGAACAGCAGATTTATTTTTTAAAACGTTTGCCGTCGACAGCCGCGTCAACCTTTGAGCTTCAATTTGATGCTGCCTTTCTCAATCAGGCACAGCTGTATTTCTATACTTCGGGTTCAACAGGGCAGCCGAAAAAGATTCCGCGCACCTTGCAACAATTGTTCAATGAAGTCTGTGGTTTGGAAGCCAGTTTTGATTTGCCTGAGCGGGCAGTTGCGATTGCCACGGTGAGTCATCAACATATTTATGGTTTGTTGTTTAAGTTGTTGTGGCCCTTAGCCAGTGGACGCAGTTTCTATCAAAAACAACAGGCTTTCCCTGAAGATGTGGTCGATCTTCAAAAGAAAATTGCCCATCTGCAACTGCCCAATTACCTGATTTCAAGTCCTGCATTGTTGAAGCGCTGGACCACAGATGTAGTGTTGCAAGACTGCCATCGGGTCTATTCCTCTGGTGGAAAGTTGGATGCAGGCGTGCGTCCTTTGCTGAACCGTCCGATTACTGAAGTGTTTGGTAGTTCTGAAACAGGCGGGATTGCTCACCGTCAGGCGGATGATGCACTATGGACACCCTTTGCCAATGTCGAAATTAACTGCGCCGAGCAGCAAGAGTTAGCCGTTAAAACCAACCATGCCTATAGCGAGGATTGGATTCTGACGGGAGATAAAGTGCAGGTTATGGATGCAGATAATCCCAAAAGTTCGTTTCAGTTGTTGGGGCGTTTGGACCGCATTGTCAAACTCGAAGAAAAGCGGTTAAGTCTCGATGCGATTGAAGCAAAAATCGCTGAGTTGGCAGAAATACAGCAGTGCCATGTTTTAATTCATGAAAAAGAACAGCGTCAGATGTTGGCGGTGGTGGCAGTGTTAACGGATGATGCAAGGGCGCTGCTCATTGAAAAGGGTAAAGCTGCCTTTACCGCACAGCTGAAAAAACACTTACAACTGAAATTGGAAAGTATCGCGATTCCGCGGCAGTGGCGGTTTTTAACGCAAATGCCACAAAATGCACAATCGAAGCTGAACAAACAGTATTTAAAATCACTCTTTCAGCCGATGACTCTGCCTGTGGTATTGACACAGCAGTCACAGGATATGCAGATCACTTATGCTTTGGAGTTTGTGCCTGAGCTGGAATGCTTTAAAGGGCATTTTCCGAACTTCCCGATTTATCCGGGCGTAGGGCAAATTGGATTTATTCAACATTTTGCCAAACAAAACTGGGCAGATTTACTGTGGTGCAATGGTTTTGAGCAGTTAAAATTTCAAGGACTGATCCAACCCTATCAAACGCTGGAACTGGTGCTCAGCCGTAAAGCACATAAGATCAGTTTTGAGCTGAAAAATCATGACAAAATATTGGCATCAGGACGTTTGCTGTTTGCTGTCCCTGTAGACGTTTAAGCCGAGAGACAAAAATGAAACACTGCTTTGTGATTCCTGTGTATAACCATCCGCATTATTTGGCTGCGTTACTGTCACATTTAAGCGCTTTTGAGTTACCCATTATTATGGTGAATGATGGCAGTGATGCTGATTGTACAACAGTGTTACATCAGCTTGAGCAGGACTACCCAAGGGTCGATTTGGTTGAACATACCCACAATCAAGGGAAGGGGCAGGCGGTGATCACGGGTCTCAAGCATGCCTTTCAATGTGGCTATAGCCATGCTTTGCAACTGGATGCGGATGGACAACATGATTGGCAGGATGTGCAACGCTTTTTAGACACCTCTATCCAGCATCCCGAAGCCATGATTATTGGTCAGCCGATCTTTGATGCGACTGTTCCAAAAAAACGTCTCTATGGACGTTATGCAACCCATATTTGGGTGTGGATTAACAGTCTGTCTTTTGACATTAAAGACAGCATGTGTGGCTTTCGTGTTTATCCTTTGGCGCAGACGGTGAACATTCTAAATACAGCCAAGTTTCAACCGCGGATGGGCTTTGACTCGGAAATTTTGGTGCGTTTGAAATGGGATAATGTGCCGTTTATCAATTTGCCCACGCATGTCGTTTACCCTGAAGGTGGCATTTCACATTTTGATGTTTGGCGTGACAATTTGGGCATGGCGCGCGCGCATAGTCGCTTGTTAGGTGGCATGCTGCTGCGGTTCCCCAAACTGATTTATCAGAAAGTTAAAGGCTAAGGCGGTCAGAGAAGCATATGCAGAAATGGAGCGCCGTGAAAGAGCGGGGCGGGATGTTGCCGCTGATGCTGATGCTGGGTTTCTACCGTTTGGGTGGGCGCTGGCTGTGTCGGGTCATCTTGTACTTTGTGATTTTATGGTACTGGCTCTTTTCCAATACCGCGCGTCAGGCTTCTCTGTTGTACTTAAAAAAACTGCATCATTTTGCAGGTGCACAGTCACCGTTTCAGGCTGAGCCGCAGCTTTGGCATAGCTATACGCATTTGATGCAATTTGGCGAATGTATTTTAGATAAAATTGAGGGCTGGCTCGGGCATATTCCTGAGCAGAACTTAAAGCTGCATGGTCATGCGCATTTTCGTTCGCACTATCAAAAAGGTGCGGTGATTGTGGTGTCACACTTTGGCAATATTGAATTGCTTCGTGCCGTCAAAGCAGAGCATCCGCAGAGAATTAATGTGTTGGTCTATCAAAAACATGCCACCAAATTCAATGAGTTTTTAAAAAAGCTGAATGAACATGCCGATGTCAATTTGGTTTCGGTGGATGAGTTGGGAATTGAAACAGCACTGATTTTACAGGATAGGTTGGATCAAGGTGAATGGGTGATTGTGGCTGCAGACCGCGTACCTGTGCAGTCAGATCGGGTACAATCGGTTGCGTTTTTAGGTGAGCAGGCGCTGTGGCCACAAGGTGCATGGATTTTGGCCAGTTTGTTGAAAGCTCCTGTGCTGGCAGTGTTTTGCTATCGAGTTGATACACATTTTGAAGTGCATATTCACCCAGTGGCGGAGCAGTTAAATTGGCCACGTAAAGAGCGTTTACAGGCCATGCAGCAGACCACACGACAGTATGTGGAACTTTTGGAACAGCATTGCATACGCGCGCCCTTTCAATGGTTTAATTTTTATAATTTTTGGAATAAAGGATAAGTCTTGTGTTAATTGTTGGGGAAACTCCGCTCAGTATTGAAGATGTTGTGGCTGTAGCGCGTAAAGAAAAACAGGTGGCATTGCCTGCCTCTGCTGAATGGACAGCATTGATTCAACGTGGCGCAGATTTCCTCGATCAGCTGTTGCAAGACGAAGGCGTCATTTATGGCGTGACCACGGGCTATGGAGACTCGTGCTTGGTTGAAATTCCGGCCCATCAAGTGCATGAGCTACCACTACATTTGTCGCGTTTTCATGGCTGTGGCATGGGACAAAACTTAGACTTAATTACCGCACGTGCTGTCGTGGTGGTGCGTTTATGTTCATTGGCGCGCGGCTATTCGGGTGTTTCGCATGCCTTGTTACAGCGTTTGGTCTGGATGCTGAATGAAGATGTCATTCCGGTGATTCCCTCAGAAGGTTCGGTGGGTGCCAGTGGTGACTTGACGCCTTTGTCTTATATTGCTGGGGCCTTGGTCGGTGAGCGCGATGTGTACTATCAAGACCAGATCGTACCGATTGCACAAGTGTATGCCGAAAAAGGTTTGGAGCCTTTGGTGATGCGTCCTAAAGAAGGTTTAGCCCTGATGAATGGTACAGCGGTTATGACCGCGATTGCCTGTTTGAATTATAAAAAAGCCGAACAGATTTCTTTTGCCAGTACTTTGATTACCGCCCTGAATGTTTTGGCTTTAGAAGGGAATCCAAGCCATTTTGATGAAGTCTTGTTTGCGCAGAAACCACATCCGGGACAACAACATATTGCAGCTCAGTTACGTGACTGGTTAAACAGTGACGTGCAGACCGAACACCAAAGTTCGCGCCTGCAAGACCGTTATTCACTGCGCTGTGCACCGCATGTGATTGGGGTGTTTGAAGATTCTAAAGTCTGGCTGCGTCAGTTTATTGAAAATGAGCTGAATTCAAGTAACGACAACCCATTGATTGACCCAGTGAACCTGCGGGTACTGCATGGTGGACATTTCTATGGCGGACATATTGCCCAAGCCATGGACAGCCTGAAAATTATGATCGCGAATATTGCTGACTTGATGGATCGTCAGTTTGCGCAGTTGGTCGACTATAAAATGAACAATGGTTTGCCGCGCAATTTAACCGGTTCAAGCCCTGAGCGTTTGCCGTTGAATCATGGCTTTAAAGCGGTGCAAATTGGGGTTTCGGCATGGACAGCAGAAGCCTTGAAACAAACCCTCGCTGCGTCGATTTTCTCACGCTCAACCGAATGTCATAATCAAGACAAAGTCAGTATGGGTACCATTGCTGCGCGTGATGCCAGTCGAGTGATTACCCTGACTGAACAAGTGATTGCGGCACTCAGCTGTGCAGCGGTTCAGGCGGTCAAACTCAAAGGGGTAGATACAGAACTCAGCCCTGTTTTAACAGCATTTCAACACTGGGTGCTTCAGAGCTTCACCTATGTAGTGGAAGATCGTCCTTTGCAACAAGAGCTTCAGGCATTGGTTCATCGCTTTGAGGATTTAGAACTGTTAGACAGCATTGCTGTTCAATATTCATAGGAAATGAGCATGCATGCTGATGTAATCATTGAAGTGCCTTTTCATGATGTCGACACCATGAATGTGGTGTGGCACGGGCATTATTTAAAATATTTTGAAATTGCACGCTGCAAATTGCTGGATCAATTTCACTATAACTATAACCAAATGCGTGACTCGGGCTATGCATGGCCAGTGATTGAAAGTCATGTGCGTTATGTACAAGGCATTGAGTTTGAGCAAAAAATTCGTGTGCGCGCCGTTTTGAAAGAATGGGAAAATCGCTTAAAAATCGAATATCTGATTTTCGATGCAGTTTCAGGCAGAAAGCTGACCAAGGGTTATACCTCGCAAGTGGCGGTACATATTGAAAAACGTGAAATGTGCTTCCAGTCACCACAGGTGTTGCTGGACTGTTTAAATGCATGGCCTGAATTTAAAGCGGAGTAATGCAAGCATGATTCGATACAAATTTTTTAAGCCGATTTTGGTTGCGTGTACAGCCAGTATGATGACTGTGCTTGCTCCCGCAGTGAATGCACAAAATACTGAATTGAAACAGGTGTTTGCTCAGCTCGGTGCAACGCCTGTGGTGCGTGCCCAATTTGAGCAGCAGAAAAAACTGGCCGCTCTGAATAAAACCTATGTGTCCAAAGGCACGGTGCTGTTCAGCAAAAACCAAGGGGTGCTGTGGCAGATTCAAAGTCCAGTCAAAGCCGATTTGGTGGTGACACCGCGTAAGCTGGTACAAAAGACGCAGCGCACGTCCAGTCAAATTGAAGTCGATAAGACTCCTTATGGCTCTGTAGCGACGATGTTTTTGCAGTTGATGTCGGGCAATGAAGCGGCACTCGCTAAAAACTTTAACGTGGTGTCTGCCAATTACAGTCCGACGCAGTGGAATGTCAGCTTAACGCCGAAAAGCAGTCTATTTAAAAAGCTTTTTGTCCAAGTCGATGCGCAAGGTCAGCGTTATGTGGACCGTATTACGATTTTGGAACAAGCCAATAATCGCACCATCATTCGTTTTAGCCAGCAAACGGCTCAACCTCAAACTTTAACGGCTGCGGAAAATGCGCTTTTCCAATTGGCAAAATAAATTTAGCGCCCTGTGGTTGTTGCTGTTGTGTGTCATTGCTTTGGCACTGGGCGTGGCTTGGCTGAATAAAGGCATTAAGATTGAGACCAATATTTTTGCTTTGTTGCCTGAGGCCCATCAAGATGCTCATCTGGAACAAGCACAGCAATATGTCAGTCGGCAGTTAAATGACAAAGTTTTTGTGGTGTTGGATGCCAAAACAGATCAGCAATTAGAACAGGCAACGCAAGTACTCAAAACCCAAGCCGACCAAAGTCAGCTGTTTTTACCCGTTCGTCCGCAGCTTGATCCTGATCAATTTGCCCAAGCGCTGTATCAACATAAGGCGGGGTTGTTATCCAAGACAGATCAACAGATTGTGCAGAAGCAGGATGATGTCGCACTGACAGAGCAAGGCTTATTACAACTGATGAGTCCGGGCATGCCAATCACGGCTGAAATTCTCAAGCAAGATCCCTTGCTGCTGTTTCCCCGTTATGCAGTGGGTTTAAGTGCCTTACAAAATAATGCCGATATCAATTTAGAGCAGGGCTTTGCGACCATTCGTGATGAGCAGGGCATCTCGCGCCTGATGGTGCTTCAGCTCAATAGCAGTCCCTATAACATTGCCTACCAAGAGCAGACTGCTGCATTTATTCAGAATATCAATCGGCAGCTCAACCAGTTGCAGGTTAAACCGCACTGGACAGGCACGTTATTGTTTGCACAGTTTGGCACCAATTCTGCCAAAGAGGAAATCTCGACTATTGGCGTGGGTTCGACCATCGGAATATTACTACTGGTCTGGTTTGGCTTCCGTTCGATACGCCCGATGCTGACGGAAATGGTTGCAGTAGGTACCGGCAGTCTGGTGGCCTTTGCGGTGACGTATTGGGTTTTCGGTGAAATTCACCTGATGACACTGGTCTTTGGCGCCAGTCTGATAGGGGTTTGTGTCGATTTTTCATTTTACTTTATGGCCATGCAGTCTCAGCACCGACAGGTGGATGGATTTGCAGTTTTAAAACCATTATTGCCAAGCCTATTTGTGGGTTTGATGACTACATTGTTGGCTTATGTAGTGCTGAGTTTTACCCCATTTCCGGGTTTTAAGCAGATTGCGGTCTTTTCCATGGTTGGACTGAGCGCCGCATGGGTGACCAGTATTTTATTGTTGCCACGTTTGCCTGCGCTGAATGCGGAACCTGCGATACGTGCTTTGGGCTTTATTGGCAAAGCACGCAGTTATGTGCAGAGTCGAAATACGCTGCGTTATGGCATGATTGCACTGATTCTACTGGTGATGGGTAGTAGTCTCGCCTTGCTGAAAAGCAATGATGACATCCGTAATTTACAAAGTATGGATGCCACCTTAAAGCAGGAAGATCAATATATTCGTTCGCGTTTTATGCAACAGCAAAGCAGTGAATACTTTGTGGTACAGGGCAGAACCCCAGCAGAGTTGGAGCAGCGCGAACAGCAACTACTGGCAGAGCTTGCGCCCTTACAACAGGCTGGCAAGTTGGATGCTGTACAAGCTTTAGGGCAGTGGATTCCCTCGCTTGAGCAGCAGAAGCACAATATCGCGATGTTGCAGGCGATTCCCAAGCCAGCTTTAGTGAAATATGCGCAAGCGCTACAGCTCAACGCAGCGGATGTTTTAAACTGGCAAGCCCATTTAAAAGACCAACCGTTGTTGACCGAAGCAGTCATTAAAGATCATCCTCTGCATTTTCTGCAGATGAGTCCGACACAACGTTTGGTGATGCTGCAAAATGTGCATGATGTCAAAGCCGTACAGCAGCTTGAGAATGCTGATGTACAACTGTTACGTCCCGTTCATCAACTGTCTGAATTGTTTAAACAGCACCGTGAGCAGGCACAGTGGCTATTACTCAGCGCTTTGGTGATTTTAGCCATTGGCTTAGGGACACTATATGGCAAAAAATCCATTCTGCCTTTGGTGTTGCCTGTCAGCATGGCCTTAATGACCACGTTTGCGATTCAAGCATGGCTGGGTGTCGAGATTAATTTATTCAGCATTATGGGTACCTTCCTAATCATTGGGATTGGGGTGGACTATGCGATTTTCTACCGCCACGGACATGATCATCCGCAGGTGGTGGGGATGGCTTTATTCCTGTGCATGATGTCGACGTTTTTTAGTTTTGGTTTGCTGTCCTTTAGTCATACCTATGCCATTCACAGTTTTGGCTTAACAGTGTTGCTGGGCGTTATTTTTTCATTTATTTATGCCACACTTTTTACATCCTCCGATGCAAAACATGTGGTGGTTCAACAATATCAGCCAAAGAGCTGAGTCAAAGGGTACAGTGCAATGAGCACCATGCAACAGACAGATGTTTTAATTATTGGGGCGGGACCATCAGGCAGCTCGGCTGCAGCTTTGTTGCGCCAAAAAGGTTACCAAGTCACGGTCATTGAAAAGCAATATTTTCCGCGTTTTTCCATCGGCGAGTCTTTATTGCCGCAGTGTATGGTGTTTTTAGAAGAAGCGGGTTTATTGGAAACGGTGCGTGCACATGCCGACGAATATGCCTTTCAGTTTAAAAATGGCGCGGCTTTTTTAAGAGGCAGACAGCGTAGTTTTTATGACTTTACCCAAAAATTTAGTGAAGGCCCAGGCACTACATGGCAGGTCCGACGTGCCAACTTTGACCAGCTTTTGGCACAGCAAGCCGAAAAAATGGGCGCGGACATCCGTTTTGGCCATGAAGTCTTGGCCGTCGATGTCACATCCACACAGCCGATTTTGACGGTCAAAGATGAGCAAGGCAACAGCTACCAAATTCAAGGCAAGTTCCTGTTAGATGCCAGTGGTTTTGGCCGTATTTTGCCGAAGTTTCTCGACTTAGAAAGCCCGTCGGACTTTCCTGTGCGCCGTGCAGTCTTTACCCATATTGAAGATGGTTTGTTGGATGACCCTGAGTTTGACCGTGAGAAAATTTTAATTACTGTGCATGAAAAAGATCATCGTGCGTGGTATTGGCTGATTCCCTTTGCTGATGGGCGCTCTTCATTTGGCATCGTGGCGGAGCAAGATTTCTTTGAAAAATATGGTTATGACGGCAGTGCAGATTATGACCTTGAGGCCTTGCAGAAACGTATTTTAGCCGATGATGCCAGTTTGTCACATGTACTGCGTCACGCCAAACATGATACTTCTGTCCGTACTTTGGTGGGCTACTCTGCCGATGTGAAACATTTGGCTTCCAACAACTATGCACTACTGGGCAATGCCGGTGAGTTCCTTGATCCTGTCTTTTCTTCGGGAGTGACTATTGCTTTGAAATCGTCCAGTCTAGCCGTACCATTGGTCGAGCAAGTGCTGCAAGGTCAGGCAGTAGACTGGATGGAGCAATATGAAAAGCCACTACGTAAAGGCATTCAAGTATTTCGTGCCTATGTCGAGTCATGGTATTCGGGGGAGTTTCAGGATGTGGTGTTCTCCACTCATCAGGATGAAAAAATCCGCCGTATGATTGCTTCCTTACTGGCAGGTTATGCGTGGGATGCAAGCAACCCGATTCATCGTAATGCCAAGCAACGCTTGAGCACTTTGGCCGAATATTGCCGAGAAGAACAACCGCAAAAAGAGTCGTTGACTGATGAAACTTAAGCTGCGTTTGAAAACCGTCAGTTGGGTTTTAGCCAGTGCTCTGCTCTGTAGTGCCTGCCAAAGCTGGATTCCCAAGGCGCAGGGACTCGCGACCCCGCAGTGGGCTGCGCAAAATTATCAACGTCAAGATCAAATCGAAGTGCAGTGGAAAACCCAGAGTTTCAGCTTTTTACTGTATCAGCAACAACGGGGGCAGTCGCTTGATATGTTAGCGCTCAGCCTCACAGGGCAACAGTTGTTTAAACTCAGTTTTGATGGTCAAAAGGTCGAAGTTGAACAGCGGATTGATCCAATGAAACGGTTGCCTTTTGATTATGTGGTGCGTGATATTCTGTATGCCACTTATCCAAATTTTGCTGCCTTACATACTGCTCAAAATGCTGTCGTGCAGAAAGACGATACCATTTATATACAGCAGCAACCCGTGTTGAAAATTCAGCAAAATGAAGGAGCAATTGAACTGGATAATCTGCAAGTGCCTTATCAAATGGTGATCAGCACGGTGAGCAATACTTTAGAAGATGATCAAGGTGACCATCATGACTAAAAATCTACAGCATGTTTCAGCCATGGGTATTCAGTTCAGTGTGGCGCTGTCGGCTTTGGGGCAAAATGCCACTGAGCTTCAGCATGCCTTAACAAGCACAGAAAATACTTTGTCACAACGAGAGGATTTGATCGCGGGGCGTTCGGTCTGGGTCGGTGCATCGGATCAAGCCTTGGTTCAAGCAGTGCCTGAAAGCTTGAGCAGTGCAGATTCACGGAATCTACGCTTTGCCCTGACGGCTTTGGCGCACATTGAAACTGAAATTCATGCTTATACAGCACAGTTTGCTAAACAACGTCTTGCTGTGATTATCGGCACGTCAACCTCAGGCATCGCAGATAATGAGCCTGTCTTAAAAGTCCAGTTTCAACAGTCTGTACCGCAGTCTGTACAGTACCAAAAGCAAGAAATGGGCAGTTTAGCGAAAGCCTTACAACAGTATTTGGGCTGGGAAGGGCCTGCCTATACCATTTCTACCGCTTGCTCCTCGGCAGCTAAAGCGCTGGCGGCGGGGCAACGTCTGCTGAATGCAGATCTGGCCGATGCTGTCTTAGTCGGTGGAGTCGATACCTTGTGCAAGCTGACTTTAAATGGTTTTGATAGTTTAGAAAGCTTATCGAGCGGAATTTGTCAGCCCTGTGGTGCCAACCGTGACGGCATCAATATTGGCGAAGCTGCAGGACTATTTTTACTGTCCAAAGCACCTGCAGCTGTGATGTTGCTGTCGAGTGGTGAGTCAATGGATGCATGGCATATTTCAGCACCGCATCCAGAAGGACGAGGGGCTGCGGAGGCGATGCAAAAAGCTTTAGATATGGCACAGCTTGAAGCAGGCGATATTGGGTATTTAAATTTGCATGGGACTTCTACACCGCAAAATGATGTGATGGAGATTAAGGCGGTGCAGACTGTTTTTGCAGATTATCCAGTTGCACTTAGTAGCACCAAACATAAAACGGGACATTGTCTGGGGGCGGCGGGTGCAATCGAAGCCTTTATTTGCCAGCAGGTTTTATTAGATCAATCTTGGTTGCCGCTGCATCATGCAGGTGAATTGGACGATGCTTTGGCTGGGCAAAATTATGTGTTTACACCGCATTTAGCTGCACCGATTCGCTATGCGATGAGTAATTCTTTTGCTTTTGGTGGGAGCAACATCAGTTTAATTTTCGGGACGGTTTTGTCATGATGGACGCAGTACAGTTTATTCCACATGCGAAACCGATGGTTTTCGTGAGTCATTTGATTGAAGCCAATGATACATTTGCGATTGCAGAACTTCATATCACAGCTGATTTGATGTTTTGTGAGCCAAATGGCTTGCCCACATGGAGCAGTATTGAGCTGATGGCGCAGACCATTAGTGCCTATGCAGGCTATAAAGGGCAAACCAAGGGTTGGCCACCGAAAATTGGCTTTTTATTGGGAACGCGTAAAATGCAGTTGCCTTGTGCCTATTTTAGTTTGGGCACAACCGTGCGGATTCGAGTAGAACAAAGTTATCTGCACGAGGGTTTGGGGCAGTTTCATTGTGAAATTGAATATCAAGAACATCGGTTCAGCGCCATGTTGAGCGTATTTGAGCCTGAAAATATGAATGAAATCATCGGAAAATTAGTGTGAACAGAAGAATTTTAGTCACGGGTTCGAGTCGTGGGATAGGTAAAGCGATTGCTTTGGAGTTGGCAAAGGCAGGCTTTGATGTCACGGTCCATGCCCGTTCAAGACAGTCTGAGGCCGAAGCGGTGGCTCAGGAAATTCAAGCGCTTGGACAGGCCAGTCATGTACTGATGTTCGATGTGAATGAGCGTGAAAAAATTGCCGCTATTTTAGAGCAAGATATAGCACAGCATGGTCCTTTTTACGGTGCAGTGCTGAATGCAGGATTAACCCGTGATGGTGCTTTCCCCGCACTGACTGATGAAGACTGGGATGATGTGGTCTCGACCTCTCTGAACGGTTTTTATAATGTGTTGAAACCATTGATGATGCCAATGATCCGCTTTAAAAAGGGTGGACGTATTGTGACATTATCTTCAGTGTCTGGAATTATGGGGAACCGTGGTCAGGTCAATTATAGTGCTGCCAAAGCAGGCTTAATTGGTGCGACCAAAGCATTGGCACTAGAGTTGGCAAAACGCAAAATTACGGTGAACTGTGTGGCTCCGGGCTTGATAGAAACCGAAATGGTCACAGAGGAAGTCAAAGAACATGCCTTGAAAATGATTCCGATGCAACGTATGGGGCAGGTGGAAGAAGTCGCTAAAGCGGTAAAGTTTTTATGTAGTGATGATGCCAGTTATATCACCCGCCAAGTGCTTTCAATTAATGGAGGCCTGATCTAATGAAACGTGTTGTTGTAACAGGCATGTCTGGGATTACTTCTTTGGGTGAAACCGCAGAGCAAATTTTTGAGCAGTTTACACTCGGTAAAAGTGGCATTCGCTATATGCCCGATTGGGAGATCTATCCTGATTTACGTAGTAAATTAGCTGGTCCAGTTGAGTCATTTACTGTACCGAAGCATTTTAACCGTAAAGTTACTCGTGGTATGGGGCGTGTTGCCTTAATGTCCACGGTATGTGCTGAAAAAGCATTGGAAGACGCAGGTTTACTCCATGCTGATATCTTAAGAAGTGGCGATGCAGGCGTGGCTTTTGGTTCTTCTGCGGGCAGTGTGGATGCTGTGCGTGAGTTTGGTACCATGTTGCTTGAGCATGATATGAGTCAACTCAATGCCACGACCTACATTCGTATGATGTCACATACCAGCGCGGTCAATATGACGGTGTATTTTGGGCTAAAAGGTTTAACGCTGCCGACCTCAAGTGCGTGTACTTCCGGTTCGATGGCCATTGGACAAGCTTATGAAGCGATTAAATACGGCAAGCAAACTGTGATGATTGCAGGTGGAGCAGAAGAGCTCAGCGCTGCGGGTTCAGCTGTGTTTGATGTACTGTTAGCGACCAGCGTTCAAAATGATCATCCAGAGAAAACTCCGCGTCCCTTTGATGCAAATCGGGATGGTTTGGTTGTTGGTGAAGGTGCAGGCTGTTTGATTTTAGAAGAATATGAACATGCTCAAGCACGTGGAGCGACTATTTATGCTGAGATCATCGGTTATGGTAGCAATACTGATGGTCAGCATGTGACGCGACCTGATTCTGAGATGATGGGACGCTGTATGCAATTGGCACTGAAAGATGCACAGCTTACTGCTGCGGATATTGATTATGTTAATGCACATGGCACTTCGACTGATCAGGGTGATATTGCTGAATCACAAGCAACTGTGCGTATATTGGGTCAAAAGCCAATCAGTTCATTAAAAAGCTATTTTGGTCATACTTTAGGTGCATGTGGTGCAATTGAAGCATGGCTCAGCATTGAAATGATGCAACGTAATCAATTCGTGCCAACTTTAAACTTAGATAACATTGACCCTGCGTGTGCGGAATTAGATTATATTTGTGGTGATATTCGCCCGATGTCAGCAAAAATTATTATGACGAATAATTTTGCCTTTGGTGGCATTAATACATCATTAATTTTCAAAAATAATATAGACCATAACTGAAACAGAGGGTAAAAAATGGGGTTTAAAAAAACACTATCTATCTTATCAGCAGTGAGTATGCTGGGATTAACAGCTTGTAGTACTGTAAAAATTTCTGATTATCCGCAGCGGCAATTAATGACAGCAAAATATGCGACTGCGGCTGATATTGTGAACAATATTCGACTTGGTGTTGGGCAAAATGCGCGCACTGGTTGGGTAGTTGAACAGGCAGATCAGACAAAGGTAGTTGCGGGTTTAACCCGTCGTAGCCATTATTTACAAGTAACCTATCTCATCTCAGGTAATCAAGTCAGTTCACAAATTACAGGTAGCCGTAATCTCGATCAACGTGGTAATAAAATTCATAAAAATGCGATGGCATGGAAGGCACGTTTAGATAATTCGGTATTTACACAACTTTCAAAAACGTTAAATTAAATAAGAGAGCAATTACTATGAATATTAAGCAATTTGGCTTCACAGCTATTCTGGGGCTAGCTGCATTTACATCAGCACATGCAGCTGACCAAATGCATGATTTCAATTTCCAAGAAGCTGTAAGCCGTGCTGTTGCTGATGGGGTTTTGGATGGTTCAGTAAAATTTTATTTGGCGGGAACCAAGTCGGGCGGTAAGGTGATTGAAAAAGGCTTAGTGACCAATAAAAAGACCAATGGTTTTGCCAAATCTGCGGAAAGTTCATGTGATCATGTACTTCGTTCGGCATTGATTCAATTTCAAAATACAGCCAAAGCCAAAGGCGCCAATGCGGTTACCAATCTGGTGAGTTTCTATAAGTCCAATGAAACACGTAGCACCACGACTTACCAATGTGCGAAAGGTACGGCATTAGCAGGGGTGGCATTAAAAGGTGACTTAGTAAAGTTCTAATATGGTCTGATAGCATGGTCTTTCTAGAAACAAGAGAAAGACCTTATCTGACTGGATTGGTCGCTGCGGTGTGGAACTGGAACCTTTGGCCAATGCTTTAAAAGAGGTGGTGCTGCAACAGCAGGTGCTGCATGCCGATCAAGCGCCGGTCACCATTGTTAGCGGCAGTGTAAAAATGACCCCCTAATGGCATTTAAAAACTGCCCCCCCCTTGGTTAATATAGCGGTCATTTTGGACTGCTCAACATGTTAACTTTGGAGCAAGCAGTGACAATCCAAATACTTCATCAGCAAGGTAAATCTATTAAAGCTATTACTCGTGAACTGGGGGTGTCCAGAAATACCGTACGTAAATATTTACGGCAAAACACCACACCTCAGTATCAGCGTATACAGCCTAGAATAAGTATCCTTGACCCATATAAAGCCTATTTACTCCAACGTGTAAACGCAGCTCATCCTGAATGGATTCCTGCTGTTGTGC
Organism: Acinetobacter sp. YH01009; assembly: GCF_013420765.1. NCBI lineage: Bacteria > Pseudomonadati > Pseudomonadota > Gammaproteobacteria > Moraxellales > Moraxellaceae > Acinetobacter > Acinetobacter sp. YH01009. The sequence goes on from NZ_VOYE01000004.1 coordinate 28,719, forward strand.
TCTACCAGGAAATTTTAGGGTTGGGATATCCAGGAAAGATCAGGATCTTGAGGGAATATCTTGCAACATTAAAACCAGCTGCTCAACCGGAACCGATCATTCGTTTTCAAACCCAACCTGGCCAACAAATGCAGGTAGATTTCACGACAATTCGACGCAACAACACGACTGAACCGTACTGGGTTTGTCGGAGACTTTTTTATTTAAGTTAGGCCACCTGACCTAACGTGTTAACCTTATCATAGTACATTGCTTCAAACTCAAAAGGCGATACATAACCTAGTGCACTATGTACACGCTCTTTATTGAACCAATCTACCCAATTTAGTGTCGCAAGTTGTACATGTGCTAAACCTTGCCAATCTGCTTTTAGATATTCAATCACCTCTGTTTTGTATAAGCCATTCACCGTTTCAGCCAAAGCATTATCGTATGAATCACCCGTTGTACCGACTGATGCTCGTAAATTTGCTGCTTCAAAACGATTGGTATAGCGAATAGAAAGATATTGAACACTTCTATCGGAATGATGAATCACATTCTTTGGCATGCCTCGATCGTGCAATGCTTCTCATCACAGAGATCTAGAGTCCGATAATAGGTTGAAGGGGCGATCGGTAAAATTCTACAAATCGCCTCGACTCCGTACAGCTCTTTATTATGGATAAAATCCACCATTATTTGTGAGGGCGGTCGAGCTCCGCCTGGGCGAAAAAAGCGGCTGCTTTGCGTAGAATTTCATTGGCACGCTTTAATTCTTTAATTTCACGTTCCATTTGCTTCATTTTTTCTTGGTCAGATATCTGTTGTACTTTGGCAGGATTTAGTTGATCCATATGCTTTAAATACCAAACACGCAATGTTTCAGGAGTACAACCGATTTTAGGAGCAATAGCTGTGATTGCTGCCCAAGTAGAAGGATAATCTTTTTCAGATTCAATTAGTAATTGAACCGCTCTTTCTCTAATTTCGGGGGTATAGTTTGGTTTTTTCATCGGAATAGTCTCTCAGAATATTGAGTCTCCGACAAACCCGGTACGGTTCATTTTCAATTCCAAACATATCATGTTCTTCATGACCACTTGGAAGATCAAGAATTTCGATTTCCTTGTTAAAAATTTCTTTGAGGCTTTGCATTAAAAGCTCTGTTTTACCAGACTGCATCATAAAATCTGTACTAAGTATTGTAATTTTCTCAATATCGCTTTTATTTTCTAGAAAATAACGTGCAGATTCTAAATTTGCTTCAGGATGTCCCGTTGTGCTTAGTAAAAGTATGCTCATATCGATTTTTATAATAAAAATAATGCATTGAGTATGGTAAAGGATTGCAGCACAAGTTAGAAGCTTTAATAGAAGAAGGAGTGTGCTGTGATGCTTTATCTCAACATGCTAGCTCATATTGCTTCCTTTTAGTAATTTAATCTCTGTTGCACTTCATTTGAGAATCTAAGAGTTTAAAAAATATCTTGATGAAAAAACCTTATCTTAATGTGACATTAGTCGAGACGCTTAAAAAATGGTGGAGTTCTAAAAGTTATGCTGGCTTCAGTTGTCAATAAAATTATAGAAAATATTCTGATGGAAAACATCTTATTTTCAAGGCTTCACGACATTTGATTGGTAATTAAAATAGCATCAGCATACTTTTTGAAACACTACCAAAAAATTGAGCCATTTTTATTCAGTGGTAGAAAGGCTTTGTTGTACAAAGATTTAAAAATTAAAGTTTTAACTACGCTATCCAAATTTAAGATACAGCTAGGGGGTACCTAAATTTGTTCTCTAATAAAGTTGATTGATTTCGCTTACCATTTGCTTACCAGAATCAAGAAACAAAAAACCCCTCACGATTAATGCACGTAAGGGGTTGTTTTATATGGTGGGCCCACACAGACTTGAACTGTGGACCAACGGATTATGAGTCCGCTGCTCTAACCAACTGAGCTATAGGCCCTATATTCTGAATGTGTTATTTATCAACAAGTTCAGACGCAAAGCATACTAGCGAAGATTTTTTTAAAAGACAAGCCTTTTTCTTCACGGCTGCACACTAACACAACAAATTGGCTGTAGTTGCAGCAGTTGAGCTTTGATTCGAGAAAAATGCTCAAAGCACTGAATTCTAGATTGATGTAAATCACGACAAAAGTTATCAAATAGGCAAAATAACCTTATAATAATGCCCATTCTTGTCAGTACCGTGCTCAACAGCGCATAAGATTGGTACTGGCCTCACATTTTTAAGTCAATGTCCTACAGTTATTCGGCTTATGTTTTCATTTTTATGTGTTGCACTGACACATAAGAATATTTAGGTGCCCACATGGAAATTAAGGTTAATTATCTCGATAACCTTCGACAAGAAGCCAAATTTGATGACTTCACGGTAATTGCCGACCAACCTATTCGCTATAAAGGTGATGGTTCTGCTCCCGGACCATTCGACTACTTTTTGGCGTCGTCAGCATTATGTGCAGCGTATTTTGTAAAAGTGTATTGTGCGGCGCGAGACATTCCGACAGATAATATTCGCTTATCACAAAATAATATTGTTGATCCTGAAAACCGCTATAAGCAAATTTTCAAAATTCAAGTTGAACTACCTGCGGATATTTCTGAAAAAGACCGTCAAGGCATTTTGCGTTCAATTGACCGCTGTACGGTTAAAAAAGTCATTCAAACTGGTCCTGAATTTGTCATTGAAGAAGTAGAAAGCATTGATGCAGATGCACAAGCTTTACTTATGCCAAATTTAGCGTCAGACAGTACCACGTTTATTCCGGGTAAAGATCTGCCATTGGAAGAAACCATTGCCAATATGTCAGGTATTTTGGCAGGTTTAGGCATGAAGATTGAAATTGCATCATGGCGTAACATCGTGCCGAATGTTTGGTCTCTACATATTCGTGATGCACAATCGCCCATGTGTTTTACCAATGGTAAAGGCTCAACCAAAGAAAGCGCATTAGCTTCGGCTTTGGGTGAATTTATTGAACGTCTCAATTGCAACTTCTTCTATAACGACCAGTTCTGGGGTGAAGAGATTGCCAATGCTGACTTTGTGCATTACCCAGATGAAAAATGGTTCCAACCCGGCCCAGAAGGCGAGTTACCTGTCGAAATTTTGGATGACTACACACGTGAAATTTATAACCCAGAAGATGAGTTATTAGGCACACATCTATATGACACCAATTCAGGAAATATAGCACGCGGTATTTGCTCTCTTCCATTTGTCCGTCAGTCCGACGGTGAAACAGTGTATTTCCCATCAAACTTGATTGAAAATTTATACTTGTCAAACGGGATGAGTGCAGGGAATACCTTGGCTGAGGCTCAAGTGCAATGTTTATCGGAAATCTTTGAGCGTGCGGTCAAACGTGAGATTTTAGAAGGTGAATTGGCTCTACCAGATGTACCAGAAGAGGTTTTAGCCAAATATCCAAGTATTGTTGCGGGTATTCAAGGCTTAGAAGAACAAGGTTTTCCTGTATTGGTAAAAGATGCTTCACTTGGTGGTCAGTACCCTGTGATGTGCGTAACCTTAATGAACCCACGTACTGGTGGGGTTTTTGCATCTTTTGGTGCGCACCCTAAACTCGAAGTAGCTTTAGAGCGTAGCTTAACCGAGCTTCTACAAGGCCGAAGCTTTGAAGGTCTAAACGATCTACCAAAACCAACGTTTAGCTCGAATGCAGTCACTGAGCCAAATAACTTTGTAGAACACTTTATTGACTCAAGTGGTTTGGTATCTTGGAAATTCTTTAGCGCACAATCAGACTATGATTTTGTAGAGTGGGATTTCACATCTGAAGGTGAAAATGCCAATGCGGAAGAAGCTGCAGCGATGTTTGCGATTCTAGAAGACATGGGCAAAGAAGTGTATATGGCGGTCTACCAGCATCTAGGTGCTATGGCATGTCGTATTTTAGTTCCGGGTTATTCTGAAGTGTATTTGGTTGAAGACTTGGTTTGGGATAATACCAACAAAGCTTTGGACTTCCGTGAGGATATTTTAAACATTCATCGTTTAGATGAAGACGAGTTAGTGTCACTGGTTGAGCGCTTAGAAGAGCTTGAGGTGGATGACTATACGGATATTGTGACGCTCATCGGGATTGAGTTTGATGACAATACCGTATGGGGCCAATTAACGGTTCTTGAGCTCAAACTACTGATCTATATTGCCTTACAAGAATTTGAAGAAGCAAAAGAGTTGGTCGAAACCTTCCTTCAGTACAACACTAATACAGTTGAACGTGGTTTGTTCTATCAATGCATGAATGTGGTTTTAGAAGTTGAATTGGACGATGACTTAGATCTCAATGACTATGAACATAATTTCCGTCGTATGTTTGGTGACGAACGTATGGATGCAGTGATTGGTTCAATGGATGGCAGTCTTCGCTTCTACGGTTTAACTGAAACCAATATGCAACTTGAAGGTTTAGATCGTCATTTACGTCTGATTGATAGCTATAAAAAATTGCATGCTGCACGTGCGAAGTTTGCCAGTCAGAACGTTTAAATCTGGGCTTGTGAATAACGTTACTCGTGTGATCATCTATTTGAAAGAACTCTCCTAAGGGGGAGTTTTTTTGTGCGAAATTTGCTGAAAATTAATCTATATCTGTGATGTTGATATTAATAAAAATCCTTATAACTCAGGTGAATATAAGGAAGGCTTAAGAATAACCGATTATCCGAAATTGTGTCATTTTAAAGTAAAGATATTTGACTCATTGGAAAAATATGATAATAAATTAGCTATGGCGTGTTTAGGCATGGTCATAATATTTCAGGACGAAATATTTAGAAGCACATTAATAAATAAACGGGAGTTTTAACAACATGCTTCAATTATTCAGAAAACTATTTTGCATGCATATTTACGAATACGAGCAAATGGAAGAAATCGGTTCGCACAAGGAATGTCGTAAGTGCGGTGTGACAAAGTAATGCAGAGTCTAAGCCGAAAAAAAAGTGAGCGAAAGCTCACTTTTTTAATGCCGGTCAATATTGAAATCATTAAAATAGAATCACATCCACAGTTTTCATGCAGATATGAGTAAAGATTTTCAAGCCGAGCGTTATACCGTTGATGCCAATATGGCAGATACCATTGCATGGCTATTACAACATCAAGATTGCTTTGAATCTTTTCATTATGATGTGATTCAGCAGCAATTGGTGGTTCAACATGCTAATGGTCAAGACATTATTCGTGAAGGGGATTATTTAAATGCAGGCTATGGAATTTTAATAACAGCACATAACTTTGTTAAGTAAACGATATATTTTCCCTACTCATGGTGATTTAGCTATTTCATTTGTTCGCACCATCTCTTGCATTGCACTTTGATACCTATCACTGATCATTCAATTGAACTAAGCCCCGAACTTCGAGGCTTATTTTAAGCCATTTGCATGGCATCAGTTGAAAGCTGTGCAGCATTTGGTTTGGGCTGTTCAGCCACTAAACCGAGTTTGCTAAATAAAAGCTGATCTTTGCCTTCGCCTGCATTTGGCGTGGTCAGTAGTTTTTCACCAGAAAAGAGTGAATTTGCACCTGCCATAAATGCCAAAGCTTGTTCTGAATCACTCAGGGATTCACGACCTGCAGAGAGTCGAATATAGCTTTTTGGCATAATGATCCGTGCGACTGCAATGGTGCGAATCCATTCGATCACATCAAGTTTCTCAACCTCTGCAAGTGGGGTACCTTGAATAGGCACAAGGAGATTGATCGGCACAGATTCAGGATGAATCGGCAGCGTTGCCAACTCCATCAAAAAGGCAATACGGTCATCACGGCTTTCACCTAAGCCCACAATTCCGCCGCTACAGATTTTCATTCCAGATTGGCGAACATAGTCTAGCGTCGTTAAACGGTCATCATAGCTACGCGTGCTAATGACATTGGGATAATACTCACGAGAGGTATCGAGGTTATGGTTGTAATAATCTAAGCCTGCCTCATGTAGGCGCTCTGCCTGAGACTGATTCAGCATGCCAAGGGTCATACAGGTTTCAAGTCCCAGCGCTTTGACTTCACGCACCATTTCTAGCACATAGGGCATGTCCCGTTCATGTGGATTGCGCCATGCAGCGCCCATACAAAAACGCGAAGAACCTGAGGCAAGCGCAGCTTTCGCTTCATTGATGACTTTTTCCACAGCCATGCGTTTTTCGGCTTCTAATCCAGAGTCATAATGTGCGGACTGAGAGCAATATTTACAGTCTTCAGGGCACTTACCAGTTTTAATCGAAAGTAAGGTGCTGACTTGAATATGATTGGCTTGGAAATATTCACGGTGAATGGTCTGTGCTTGGAATAATAAATCCATCAATGGTTGTTGATACAACTCTTGTATTTCTGGATGTGTCCAGTCATTTCGGTAGCTCATAAATGATCCATATTTTCTGCCTAATGCAGATCATCATACGTAAAATTTGCAGACTTCCAAGACTATTTTGTAACATTGCAATTTAGCTAAAATGCATTGAAATGACTTTTTCAAAGAACTTTTGATATTTAAGATGCTTGCAAAGTTATGCTAAATGACAGCACAATCGCTGCAATGTTTATTTTGAGCTAAAAAATTAATTTTCTTGGATTACGTCACTAAGTTTTAGCTTAAATGAAAACTTTGTAAGGATCTGGAAAATATAGAATCAAATCCATTAAAGCAGCTTTGAGTTTTGTTCTGCAATTGCCCAATCAATATGAACTTGCACAATCGCGTCATGTTTTTCGCGAGAATTTTTTAATGATTGCACAATATTTGAACTGTATGGTGCATTGCCTAAGCCAATGGCAATATTGCGCATAAAGCTTTGATAGCCTGTTCGTCGGATAGGACTGCCTTCAGTACAGCTTAAAAAGGTGGCTTCATCCCATTGCCATAGATCTAATAAACTCACTTGGTCGAGACCATGACGTGGATAAAAGTCCTCAATTTGAGTTTTATGCGCAAAACTATTCCATGGACAGATGAGCTGACAGTCATCACAACCAAACACACGGTTACCGATACCACGACGTAATTCTTCAGGAATGATACCTTTGTATTCGATGGTTAAGTAGGCAATGCATTTACGTGCATCTAACATATAGGGCTCAACGATGGCCTGAGTTGGACAGATATCAATACAGGCTGTGCATGAACCACAATGTTTGGTTGCCGGCGAATCAAAAGGTAATTCGAGTGATGTAAACAGCTCACCTAATACAAAAAATGAGCCTGATTTTTTATGGATCAGTAAGGTGTGTTTGCCTGTCCAGCCCATGCCTGCATTTTCAGCTAAGGATTTTTCAAACACTGGTGCAGAGTCGGCAAAGGGTCTAGATTCAAAATCTCCGATTTTTTCACGGATGATATTCGACAAGGTTTTTAAACGACCACGCATGACTTTGTGGTAGTCACGACCACGTGCATAGCGTGCAATGATGGCTGCATTCGGCTCATCAGGCACATAACGTGGTTTTGGGGTTTCGACCAAATAATCCATGCGGACACAAATGATACTGCGGGTGCCGGGGACTAAAAGTGCAGGATTGGCACGTTTTTCAAGGTTTTCCTCTAGGAATTTCATATCGCCATGATAACCACGTTCTAAATATTCTTTAAAACGAGGGAGTTCCTCTTGAGCATCTGGCTTTGCGATGACACAATCAGAAAAACCTAAATTTAAGGCTTGTGCTTTAATCCATGCTTTTAGGGTTTCTGGATCATATTGATCGACAGGAATTTTTTGTGCAGGAGTTGAAGCGGCCATAATCATAACAAGGAAAAACAATGCGTCTGCAAGTTTACCATAGCCCTGTTTATCTTAGCCAAAGTATTCAAGCTTGGGAGCAGCGTTGGTTTGCTCAGCACAATAGCAGTTATGGCCTGATGCAGCAGGTTGCATGGTCGATTGCTCAGCAACTCATTCCAATGTTAAAGCAGCAAAATTTAAAAAATATTGCAGTGTGTTGTGGGCAGGGTAACAACGCAGGCGACGGCTATCTTACAGCGCAATATCTACAGCAAGCAGGCTTTCAAGTCGATATCTATGCCGCTGAAATAGGGGCATCGAAAGATTTGCATTCTGCGGTACAGGAAACGATAGATCACAAGCTCAAGATCTATACACATTTTGATTTTCAGCGTGACTATGACGTCTATATCGACGCATTATTTGGTATAGGGCTCAATCGTGAACTTTCTCACGAGTGGCAAGCCATTATTCAACGATTGAATGCATGCACGGGACTCAAAGTTGCGATTGATATTCCAAGCGGTTTACATGCCAATACAGGACAGCCTTTACCCATCGCATTTCAAGCCGATTATACCTTTACGGCATTGGGTTTAAAAGCAGGGCTATTTACAGGTCAAGCGAAGGAATATGCAGGTGAAGTTTCGGTGATGGCATGTATACCGACTGATGCAGAGCTAGAGCCACTTGCGTATTTGTCGCCGCAGAAAATCACTTTACCTGCGCGTCAAGCCTTTGGTCATAAAGGCAGTTATGGACATGTTTTAGTTGTTGGTGGACATGCTGAAATGGGTGGGGCGGTGATTATGGCTGCTGAGGCTGCATTCCATGCAGGTGCAGGTAAGGTCACGGTTGTTTGTGATGCACGACATCACACCGCGATTTTGGCGCGCGCACCGAATATTATGCTACGTGATATCAATGCTTTAAATACAGAAACGATTCAGCAACTGATCGATCATGTTGATGCGATTAGCTTTGGCATGGGGCTTGGTCGTGACGATTGGGCACAACAGCAGTTTCAGTCATGGTTTCCATTGATTCAGCAGTCAACCTTGGAAATTGTTTTAGATGCAGATGCCTTATGGTTTCTAGCTGAAGCACCTAAAAATTTGAATGCACGAACCTATGCAACGCCACATCCGGGTGAAGCTGCGAAATTATTGGGTATTACTACTGCTGAAGTTGAAGCAGATCGTATACAAGCAATTCAACATTTAAAAGAAAAATTCCAAGGTCAATGGGTGCTTAAAGGCGCAGGCAGCTTGATACTCGAAGATCAACTTTGGATTTGCACCGCAGGTAATGCAGGAATGGGTACAGGCGGTATGGGAGATGTGCTTGCAGGGATGATTGCGAGTTTAAAAGCACAATTCCATCAGCAAATTCATCTGCACGAAATCGTAAGCCTGCATGCTTTAGCAGGTGATGTATTAGCGAAGTCGGGGATGCGTGGTTTGCAAGCGCAGGATATGGCCCAAGCGGTTTATCATGTGGTCAATCATTCAGGAGTTGACGACTAAAATGCATGCGGTTAAATTGCGAATTCAAGGTAAAGTGCAGGGCGTCGGCTATCGTCGTTGGTTTGAACAGCAAGCGGTTGCGCTTGGTTTAAATGGTTATGTGAAAAATCTAGCGACGGGCGAAGTTGAAGCGCTGATTATTGGAACTGAAGATGCCATTCATAAAATACTGAAACACAGTCTGGTGGGTCCTTTACGAGCAGACGTGACTAAAATCGATCAGCAAGAAATTCCAATGCATGAATTAGACTATAGCGGTTTTAAAATGATTCGCTAAGTTTGATCACCTGATTGAGTGGGCTTTTGAAAACAATCTGAATTACTGAGCTATATGTTTTGACGATTATTTATCGACGTCGAGTGCTTACGCGGCTTCGTCCACGAGCCATACCACCTAAGGCATTCAGTACAGCCATTTTACTCATACTACCAGACGCATGCGCATGACAAATTGCGGCAGCCAAAGCATCGGCCGCATCCTGCTGGGGTTTGATACTCAGGTTTAGAATCCGCATAACCATCATTTGGACTTGTTCTTTGTCTGCAGCACCATAACCAACCACAGATTGTTTGATTTGACGTGCAGTATATTCAGCGACTTGTAAATCTAAATTGGTTAAAGCGGCAATGGCAGCACCACGTGCTTGACCTAATTTTAAGGCCGAGTCAGGGTTTTGAGCCATAAAGACTTGTTCAACAGCAGCTTCAGTAGGTCCGTGAAACTTTACGATACGATCAATACCAGCAAAGATACGTTTTAAGCGTTCAGGCATTTCTGTCGTTTCGGTACGAATGGTGCCAGCATCGACAAAACGTAGTTTAGAACCATCCTTTTCGATGATGCCGTAACCAGTTAAGCGCGACCCAGGGTCAATACCGATAATTAATGACATGTTTGCCCTATTTGCCCTTTAAAAATAAAATAATGCCCATATTGTTACATAAGCGTGTCAAAAAAGCTTGATAGTGATTGAGCAGTTGAACGCAACACCTTAAATTAATTTACTGAGATTTGTTTAATTTTCATGAAATTATTTCTTCTGATTTTAGCAGGCTTGATCCTGGAAGTGTTTGTCTGGATCGGTGTGGGCGACCTCGTCGGCAGCATGTGGTATGTCTTTTTCTGGTTCGTGGCGGCCTTCTTTATAGGGATGAATATTATCCGTAAATATTCATCAGGTCTGATGCCTCAAATGCAGCAAATGCAAGCAGGTCAAATGAGTAATGATCCAGCTTTAACTGGAAATTTACCAAAAATTTTGGCTGGTTTCTTATTGCTGTTACCGGGTCTAATCTCAGATATTATGGCATTACTTATTTTGATTCCACCTGTACAAAATGCCATGAAAGCAGTCATGATGAAAACCATGATGAAGCGTCAGCAAGCCATGATGGAAAAAATGATGGGTGGCATGATGGGCGATATAGGAGGCATGGGCGGTGCTCAAGGTCAGAACCCATTTGCAGATATGATGCGTCAAATGCAAGATATGCAAAATCAGCAATCAGGTCGTGATTCATCTGTTATTGATGGTGAAGCTCGTGAAGTGACGCCAGATGCGAAACAAATTGAACTGAAAGATGTCAATAAAAAATAATTAACTCAGTATGAAAGGCCGAATGTGTATTCGGCTTTTTTTTTGCGTAAATTTTGATACGGCCTAAAAATAAACCTTGTGTTGCCAACAAAAAAATTGAACAAGCGATATAATCTTCACGTTTTAATTCAAATGAATCAGCTTGCATGTCACTGTTATTCACCATCTGTGCGCTTCATTTTGTTGCGCAGTTGAGTCCCGGTCCAGATGTATTATTAATTGCTAAAAGTGCAGCATCAACAACGCGTGCAAATACCTTAAAAATTATTGCGGGGATCTCTGTCGGGATTGTGGTGTGGGTCGTTTTAACCTTATTGGGCTTTACGGTTCTGGTTGAGCAATTTCCATGGATACAACAAGTTTTAATGGCTGTTGGTGGATTTTTCTTAGCGAAAATGGGTTGGGCAATGTTTAGTGGCGGGCTTAAAAGTTTAAATCAAACAGCCAATTTAGAAGATGGGCAGGCCTTAAGTCAGCAGAAAACTGAAAATTATTTCTTATTAGGTTTATTTACAAATTTAGCCAATCCGAAAACATTGATTTATTTTAGTAGTGTGTTCTCACTGGCGTTGAGTTCATCAGCCAGTAGTAACCTAAAAGCACAGCTTGCTGTCATCATTCCGATTCAGACCTTTATTGTGTTTAGTTTGTTTATGATGATTATGTCTTTGCCTAAAATTAAAGCACTCTACCAACGTTCGGGTAGTTATATTGATGTGGTTTCAGGGGCGTTATTTTTAATTTTTGCGATTTGGCTGTGGTTCGACGCAATTAGAATGTTCAATCTTCAATAGCTGCAAACATATTACTGTCAGCAAAGCGAAAGCCAAGTATTAAAACTTGGCTTTTTTTATGTCCAAGTTCTATTGCTCTGGATTGGTTTGATCTTGGTCTTTAGACGGTGCTGTATTTGATGGATCTTGTGCAATATCGGTGGTTTCAGCATGATCACGATAACGGTTTGGCTTGAGGGTAGTTTCGGTATTTTCAGAGCCTTTGTATGATCGGCTACGATTGGCGCGTTCACGTAAACCGCCTTTTTTGATTAACTGCACCATCATCTAGAACCTCATTGCTATCGCCATAGTTTAAAGAATTTTCCTCGTGAAGATAAGTAAGCAGGGCGATGCAAGCGCATAAAAAAGCCTGAAATCATTCAGGCTTTCATCATTTTAATTTCTCGCTTTGAATGACTTTAAAGCAACTGGATAATAGCGCTTAAATACGGATTGTATGATATTTAGGCATTGCCAGCCTGTTCATAGGGCTATATTTGGCTGTTGTAAAAAAAGCTTAATTTTTACCATCCTGCTTGAGTATTTCAAAGATGTTGAGTTGGGTCGTAGCTTCAGTATCGTGCTGTTGCAAATACACTTGAACACTCTTAAATAGAATGGCAACAGCCAAACAACTGAGTATGCAAAATATCCAAAAGCCATATGGGCTACGGATATTATGCGAGCCACATTCGGAACATTCTTTATCGCTTGAAGCCAATACTTTATTGCAACAAGCACAGTGATATTGATAGTGCATTGCTTTTCTCCATTTAGTCGAATTTGACCAACATTCTTGTTGTTATTGTCAACCATCAATCCGTGATGATTGTTTTATCTTAATGTGCAAATAAGCTGCTGTACAAGTTTTAAACGGTTTGTTTTGCTCATTATTGTGTAAGTGAAAAGCGTCAGAGAGTTAAATATTTGTTTTATTAATAATTTATAAATGAAACAAGAGATGAATTTTCACACATAAAAAAAGCCAGTTCGAAAACTGGCTTTTGTTGTTCTGTTTAAACTGAATTATTGACCAGAACGGATGATGTAATCAAAAGCAGATAATGATGCTTTCGCGCCTTCACCTGTCGCAATGATGATTTGTTTGTAAGGCACAGTCGTACAGTCACCTGCGGCAAATACACCTTTGACATTGGTTTCATTGCGATCGTTAATCATAATCTCACCACGGTTTGAAAGCTCAACAGCAGTCTCTTTTAAGAAATCAGTGTTTGGTAACAAACCGATTTGTACGAAGATACCTGCCAATTCAATCGTTTTGATTTCATCTGTTGCACGGTCTTTGTAGTTCAATGCAGTCACTTGTGAACCATCACCGACTACTTCTGTAGATAATGCATTCATGATCACAGTGGTGTTTGGTAAGCTGTTTAACTTGTCTTGAAGGACTTGGTCAGCACGAAGCTTAGTATCAAATTCAACAAGTGTTACATGTTCCACAATACCTGCAAGGTCAATCGCCGCTTCGACACCTGAGTTACCACCACCGATCACTGCAACACGTTTACCTTTGAACAATGGACCGTCACAGTGTGGGCAGTAAGCTACACCACGAGTACGGTATTCTTGCTCACCTGGAACATTCATCTCTCTCCAGCGTGCACCTGTTGAAAGAATCACTGTTTTAGATTCAAGTTTTGCACCATTCTCTAAAGTCACTTCAACCAAGCCATTGGCTGTTTGGTCAGCACCTTTGATGTCAGATACACGTTGCAAGTTCATGATGTCCACACCGTACTCACGTACATGTGCTTCCATTTCAGCAGCAAACTTAGGACCTTGTGTCTTTTGAATCGACGTGAAGTTTTCGATGTCCATGGTATCCATGACCTGACCGCCCATGCGTTCAGCCACGATACCTGTTTTAATGCCTTTACGTGCTGCATAGATTGCAGAAGTATTCCCCGCAGGGCCGCCACCAATCACAAGAACATCAAAGGCTTCTTTGGCATTTAACTTTTCAGCATCTTTTGCAGAAGAGTTAGTGTCTAATTTAGCAATGATTTCTTCCAAGGTCATACGGCCTTGACCGATGTGATTGCCGTCTTGGAATACCATTGGTACAGCCATGATTTTGCGTTCTTCCACTTCGTCTTGGAAGAATGCACCATCAATCATGGTTGCAGTTGTGCCAGGGTTGTAAATTGCGATCAAGTTTAGTGCTTGAACTACGTCAGGACAGTTATGGCAGCTTAAAGATACAAACACATCAAAGTCAGTTTTAAGACCTAGACCTTTGATAGTGTTCAGTACTTCGTCAGAAACTTTCGGTGCATAACCTGAAGTTTGTAGCAAAGCTAGAATTAAAGATGTGAATTCGTGGCCCATCGGTAGACCTGCGAAGAATACACGTGGTGTTTCACCTGCTTTTGCAATACCAAAGCTTGGCGCACGGCTGTTGTTACCGTCAAAACGTGCAGTCACTAAATCAGATAAGGCAGCAACTTCAGTTACCAATTCTTTAATTTTGTCTGATTTGTCCGTGCCGTTTAAAGTAGCGACGATTTCAATCGGGCCTTCAAGGCGTTCAAGTAAGGTTTTTAATTGAGCAGAAGTATTTTGATCTAACATTGCTAACGTCTCCAGAGGAGTAAATTTATTTGATGAGAGAATGATAGAACAAACCATTAAATAGGTGAAACGGTTTGTTTTTATAAAATTAATCGGTTTTAAAAATCAAATGATTAAATTTCTTTCTAAATCATAAGAATATACCGATGTGAATGCAGTCAATATTGGGCCACTATCGAGAAATACAAGTTAAATAGTGGAAAAATAAATGAATTCATCGCGCTTTAAGCAAGACAATGCTAGAGTCAACGCTATTGTATTGAGAACTTTTTAGGGAAATGGCATGCAGGTTAAACAGGGAATTTATCAGCATTATAAAGGTCAGTTGTATCAAATCTTTCATGTTGCAACACATAGTGAAACGCGTGAAAAAGTTGTGGTCTATCAGTGCTTGTATGACGACTATTCAATGTGGGTCAGACCCTTAGAGATGTTTATGGAAACCGTTGAAATTGATGGTGAAGTAATTCCACGTTTTAAACTGATCCAAGAAACCCACTGAGCAGACATTTAGTACTTTAATCTTTAAATATGAAAGAAATAACAAAAGGACAGAATCATGAGCATGGATGCAAATTTTAAAAACTATATGCAACAACTCTATGCAGACTTTAGTGCTCACGATGCTGCGCAAAATCACCGACTTGCGCGTTACCGAAATATTGAGCCTGAGTCTGCACTGTTTTTAGCTATGCAAATTCGCTTAAAACAAGCCAAACAGATCTTGGAAATTGGAACATCTACAGGCTATTCCACGCTGTGGTTAGCAGATGCTGCGCAGTCTACACAAGGGCGGGTCGAAACCATTGAAATTGATGCAGCGCGCATTGAGAAAGCTAAACAGCATGCGGAAAATTTAGCTTTATCCGAATACATCGAATTTCATCATGGCGATGCACTGCATTTTTTACAGCATTCAAATCGTCGTTATGACTTCATTTTATTAGATGCAGAACGTGATGCGTATGTGGCGTATTGGTCATATTTAGCTGAATTGATACAAGTTCAAAATGGCGTGTTGATCGTGGATAATGTGCTATCACATGCCAATGAGGTCGCTGAATTTATCCAACGTGTTGAAGCGGATGATCGTTTTATCAGTACGACCTTAAATGTGGGCGCAGGGCTCTTTATGGTGACTTGGCGCAACTAAAAATCAGGGCATTCAGCCCTGATTTGATCGAATTTTTTTTAATTAGTAAAAATACTGTTGCTATAGCGCTGAGCTTGTAGCGGTTTAACCCTGTAAGCTTACTCGTGAAAAATGTAGATCATATTCTAAATATTTGTGGACAAATGCCGTTTTATCACTACATCGAAGTAAATTATCATAAATAAAAGGTGAAACTGGATAAAAGAGATCCCCAGAACCATTCGCATAAAATATTTTTAAGTAACGTGAAGAAGAACTGTATTTCCAAGAAGTTACAACAGTTGTTGTCATAAGCCACCCCCTTATTGCGTTGTTATAGTCATACTGCAGTTAAAGGTTTATCTCATTTGAAATTAAGACAAATTTAGGGCGTGAAGTATTGCAGAATTGTTAAAAAATAATGTTTTATCTCACATTTTTTTCATTTCTTTATCAACTAATTTGATAAAAATAATGCCAGTTCAAAGAAATGCCATAAGCGTCATTCTCACTTGTTGGTGTCGGGGGAGTTAAAAACTACGGCATTGTTCTGATTTATTGCCTTTGACTTGGTTGTTGCTGCCATTAATTGAAAAAGCATTTTCAAGACAAATCAAATTACCTGCGATTTCATTATTATTTAGCACAATATTGCCGTTATTTTTCTTTAATTTCAGGTCGCCTGAAATTTGGTTATTGAGGAGTTGGATGTTTTTCCCTGTCGTAAAATCGACATTGCCACTGATATTGTTATGATTGGCAATGATCTTGGTAAAATTTTTATTAGACTCAATATTGCCTTTTATATGATTGTCATGCAGTTCAACACTAGCGCCATTTTCTAAAATAACATTGCCATGAACAATTAAACCTTCAAGCTGACAATTTTTTTTGACTTTAATATCTTCACGAATACTTTGGTTTCTAATTTCACCTTCGCAGTTCACGGCAGCAAAAGTCGTAAACGAACATAAAATTAAACTGATCGAGACGAAATATTTTTTCATGGGCTTACATCTTCCTGAAATAAGCAATTGACCTAAAATTCAAGTTAAAAATACTGAAATACTGACAAAGATGTAAGTCTAAACCATTAGGTATGAGGCGCATTTTTATTATATTTGTGTAAGTGCTAAGTTGATGAATATCTATAGATAGATGGAAAGTGCTAGGGCGTTATAGCTGTATGAATAAAGTGTGAACTGCGTAGGGTGTATAGAGGTACATACTCGCCAATAATAGGCATAAAAAAACCACGCTAAAAGCGTGGTTTTTGAATCAGTTCAATCTAATACAGATTAGATTTTACCAACTAGGTCGATTGAAGGAGCAAGAGTTGCGTCGCCTTCTTTCCATTTAGCTGGGCAAACTTCGCCTGGGTGAGCGTGTACGTATTGAGCTGCTTTAACTTTACGAAGAAGTTCTTGAGCATCACGACCGATACCACCAGCGTTGATTTCAACGATTTGGATTTTACCTTCTGGATCGATAACGAAAGTACCACGATCAGCAAGACCGTCAGCTTCGATTAATACGTCAAAGTTTTTAGCAAGAGTCCAGTTCGCATCACCAACCATTACGTATTGGATTTTTTTGATTTCTTCTGAAGAATCGTGCCAAGCTTTGTGAGTGAAATGAGTGTCAGTAGAAACTGAGTAGATTTCAACACCTAGTTTTTGGAATTCTGCATAGTTGTCAGCAAGGTCACCAAGTTCTGTTGGGCAAACGAAAGTGAAGTCAGCTGGGTAGAAGAATACAACAGACCATTTACCTTTAAGATCAGCTTCAGTTACTTCGATGAATTGACCATTTTGGAATGCAGTCGCTTTAAACGGTTTAACTTCAGTATTAATTAAGCTCATCATTGTCTCCATGATTGAGGTTTGTTTTTGATTTCCAATAGGGTACAGAAATTTTTCTTATTGCTGAAATAGTATTTTTACATAACTAATATCGGAAAATCCGAATTAATAGTGATTTACTCATTTCCCAATAGACCAGTATTTCATCTCATTTAACCGCAGTTGTGTGAGGATTAAATGACAGGAACTACCCTAAACGTCCTACACAGACATGAAGTCACACCCCTTAAAATTCAAGGGTAAAATTTAAAAAAAGTGATTTAAATTTTTCTATTGTTGATTTAATCCATCTTTAGGCATGCCGATTCGCTCATCAGCGAAGCATTTCTTTTGTTCAATTAGGCGGATGAAGGGGGATATGGCGAATTCATCCTATTTTCAGATTTGAGATCTAAACCGCACCACGCCAGTCGCGCCAGATAAATTCACTTCGGGTTTTCAATTGTTGCATTGGGAAATGCGATGAAACCGAGTAGAATATCGGGTTTAATGTAGTTGTAAGGCGTATTCTTGGTGGCGAAAGATTTAAATGTAGATCAGATGGTGATGGCTCGTGATGTTCACCGTTTAAATCGATTGCGTAAGGGAAAAGACGCCAACGAAAAGCAGCATAAAGAACTGTTTGAAAAGTCGAATGCGAAAGTCCGCGAACGGATTGCCCGCATCCCAAATATTAAATTAAATCAAGACTTACCTGTTACCCAGTATGCAGACAAGCTGATTGAAGCGATTCAGCAGCATCAGGTTATTATTGTGGCTGGTGAAACCGGTTCCGGTAAAACCACGCAATTACCACAAATCGCCATGCTTGCTGGGCGAGGTTTAACAGGCTTAATTGGCCACACTCAACCACGTCGTCTGGCTGCGCGTAGCGTTTCGCAGCGTATTGCCGAAGAAGTGGGCGAAAAGCTGGGGGAGTCGATCTCCTTTAAAGTTCGTTTCAATGAACAAGGTTCACAAGATTCAATCGTTCGTTTGATGACCGACGGTATTTTATTGGCTGAACTGGCCAATGACCGATTCTTAAATAAATACGACACGATTATTATCGATGAAGCGCATGAACGTTCGCTAAATATCGACTTCATCATGGGCTATCTCAAACAGCTCTTGCCACTTCGTAAAGATCTCAAAGTCATTATTACTTCAGCAACTTTAGACGTAAATCGATTCTCGAATTACTTTAATGGGGCACCTATTTTTGAGGTGGAAGGTCGAAGCTTCCCTGTAGAATTGCGTTATCGTCCGATTTCAGAGCTGAGCATTGTCGGCAGTGATGATGATGAATTTGACGATTTTGAAGAAAATTTACCCCGTGCCGTGGTTTCGGCCGTAGAAGAATGTTTTCAAGATGCGCAGGAAAAAGGTCATCCTGAACATGCCGACATTTTGATTTTTGCCAGCACTGAACAAGAAATTCGTGAGTTACAGGAAACACTGCAAAAGTTTGGGCCACGTCATACCGAAGTTTTACCTTTATATGCTCGATTGGCTTTGGCAGAACAGCAAAAGATCTTTAATCCATCGGGTGGTGGGCGACGGATTATTATTGCCACCAACGTGGCAGAAACGGCTTTAACTGTACCGAATATTCGCTATGTAATTGATAGTGGCTTTGCACGGATATCCCGTTATAACTATCGCTCACGTGTACAGCGTCTACCGATTGAGGCTGTATCGCAGGCAGCAGCAAATCAACGTAAAGGTCGTTGTGGTCGTATCGCTCCGGGTGTCTGTATTCGACTGTATTCAGAAGAAGACTTTATGAGTCGTCCTGAATTTACTGAGCCTGAGATTAAACGAACCAACTTGGCCTCGGTTATTTTGCAAATGCAAAGTTTGGGCTTTGGTGAATTAGAAGACTTTGATTTTATTGAGCCGCCAGATCATCGTTTGGTGAATGATGGTCGTAAGCTGTTAATTGAATTAGGTGCTTTAAAAGAAAAATCGGCGTATGCACCGCAAGTTGCTTCAGATAGCCAAGCAAAACAAGGCACAAAACATGCGAATAATAAAAATGGTGCTTTAACCAAAATTGGTCAGCAAATGGCGAAAATGCCGATCGACCCACGTCTTGCACGGATGATTTTGGGTGGAGCGCATTTTGGCGTATTAAATGAAGTCTTGATTATTGTCGCTGCTTTAGCGGTACAAGATCCACGTGAACGTCCTGCGGATAAACAAATGCAGGCCGATCAGAAACATGCTTTGTTTCGTGAAGCTGACTCGGATTTCTTGTTCTATATTAAATTATGGGAAGCTCTAGTCGCAAATCGTGACATGAGTGAAAATAAGCGTCGAACCTTTGCACGCAACCATTTCCTGAGTTGGTTACGACTCCGTGAGTGGAAAAAAACCCATGAGCAATTGGTGGATTTGGCTCAAGGCTTAAAACTGTCCTTTAATGAAAAGAAGGCCAATTATGAAAATCTGCACCGTGCGCTATTAACGGGTTTACTTTCATTTATTGCCAACAAAACCGATGAACGTAACGTGTTCATGGCGGTGCGTCAGCAAAAGGCACGCATTTTCCCTGCATCAACCTTGCATAAAACTAATACACCATGGGTCATGGCTTTTGAGATGGTTGAAACCTCTCAGGTTTATATTCGAACGTTGGCGAAAATTGAACCTGAATGGATTTTATTAGCCGCAGGCGATTTGTTGAAGCATCATTATTTTGAACCCCATTGGTCAAAAAAATCTGGTGTAGTCAATGCCTATGATCAAATTTCTTTGTTTGGTTTGATTATTGAGCCACGTCGTCAGATTAATTATGAAAAAGTAGATCATCCGGCGGCGCATGAAATTTTCCTACGCGATGCGTTGACGACGGGACATTTGGGTATTACGCCACCGTTCTTAAAACACAATTTATTAAAACTCGAAGAAGTTGAGCGCGTTGAAGATAAACTGCGTCGTCGTGATTTAGTAGTGGATGAAGAAACCATCTACCAGTTTTATGCTGCTAAAGTACCTGAAGAGGTGGCAAGCCGTCGTAGTTTTGAAGACTGGCGTGCAACGGTAGAACCACAAAATCCGCGTCATTTATTTATCGATGATGATGCACTTTGGATGAATGACCGTCCAACGACCCAGCAATTTCCAGATTATCTGCGCAATGGTGAACTGCGTTTGGCTGCAAGTTATCGTTTTGACCCAAGTCATGACGAAGATGGCGCAACGGTCAAAATTCCAGTTCAAGCTTTGCCGCAAGTGGATGAAAATATTTGGTCATGGGGTATACCTGGTTGGCGACAAGACCTGATTGAAGCTTTACTTAAAGCATTGCCAAAAGATAAGCGTCGTCATTTGGTGCCAATACCAGATACAGCGCGTAAATTGATGGATCGTGTCGATGCCGTGCGTTTGCGCGAGCATATTTTTAGTTTCTTGGCGTTCCAACTGCGTGGTGAGCAAATCACAGACAAAGACTTTTCTTGGGAACGTGTTGAGCAATATCTGCTGCCATTAATCAAAGTCATTGATGAAAAAGGCCGTGTGATTGAGCAAGGTCGTGACCTAGATGAACTCAAAGCACGCTGTCGTACTGAAACTCATAGCCCAGTCAAACAATTAAAAGGTGAGTTTAAAACCTTCCCTGATAATTTTGTGTTCGAAGCATCACAAAAAGTCACGGGTGTGGTGGTGAAACAATATCAAGCGCTTGTTCCAGTCAAAGGCTTTGCGGAGTTGGATGCCAAAGATGAATCTGGCGTGGTGATTCAGACCTTCAATGACCAATTTGAAGCAGTAAAACAACACCGCGAAGGGATCATTCGTTTGGTTCATATGCAGCTGGGGGACTTAGTTCGTCAGTTGAAAAAACAGATTTCTAAACCCTTGGCATTGGCTTATTCACCGCTAGGTGACAAAGCAAAACTGGAGCAAATGTTAGTTTATGCCACACTTCAGCTGGCAATTAATGAGCTACCTGTCAATGTGCAGGAGTACCAAAACCTGATTTTAAATGTAAAAAAATCTTTCTTAACCCATGGTCAACAAGCGTTAGCCGTTTTAACTGAAACCTATATTCAATGGCAGGATATACGTCGGAAATTGTTGGTTTTAGATGATTCTGTGTTTGGAAAGAATATTGATGACATTGAAGATCAGCTCGATTTGATGCAACTTTCAGATTTTGTTTATGGCAAAACTTCCGATGTGTGGCTCGAATTTCCAAGATATTTGAAGGCATTAGTCTTGCGTTTAGACCGCTTGCCAAATAACCTACAAAGGGACAATTCTGCCATTGATCAAGTTGACCCATGGATGGAAAAATTATTTAAGTTTAAAAATGACACTCGCCTTAAAGAATTGTATTTCATGGTTGAGGAGTTACGCATCTCTATTTTCTCTCAACCAATGAAGACCAAGATGCCAATTTCTCCATCCCGCTTGCAAAAAGTATGGGATAAGCTCGGAATCAGTTAAGATATAGGTAATTTCTAAAAGGAGTTTTACATGGGCATCCGCATTACGGGTACAGGTCTTTATCATCCAGAAGACGTAATTACTAACGAAGAGTTAGTTGAAGCTTTAAATGCTTATGTGGAACAGTATAACAGCGACAATGCTGAAAAAATTGAAGCCGGTGAGCTAGAAGCGCGCCGTGGTTCAAGTGCAGAATTTATCGAAAAAGCGTCTGGCGTGAAAGCACGTTATGTTGCTGAAAAAAGCGGTATTTTAGATCCAAAACGTTTACGCCCAGTGCTACATGAACGTCCAAATGATGAAATTTCGCTACAAGCGGAATGGGGTGTCGCTGCGGCTAAACAAGCGATGGAAAATGCAGGCGTGACTGCAGAAGACATCGATGTAGTAATTTTGTCTTGTTCAAATATTCAACGTGCTTATCCTGCTGTAGCGATTGAGATCCAAACTGCATTGGGTATTCAGGGCTATGCATATGACATGAACGTTGCATGTTCAGCTGCAACTTTTGGTATCAAACAAGCCTATGACGCGATCAAATCAGGCGCTCGTCGCGTGTTATTGGTGAACGTTGAGATCACATCTGGTCATACAGATTTCCGTATGCGTGACTGTCACTTCATCTTTGGTGACGTTGCAACGGCTTCGATCATTGAAGAAACTGAAACCAAAGCTGGTTTTGAAGTGTTGGATATTGACCTGTTTACTCAGTTCTCAAATAACATTCGTAACAACTTCGGTTACTTAAATATGAGTGAAGTCGATGCTGACATC
Source organism: Acinetobacter sp. YH01009 (assembly GCF_013420765.1). Taxonomy (NCBI): domain Bacteria; kingdom Pseudomonadati; phylum Pseudomonadota; class Gammaproteobacteria; order Moraxellales; family Moraxellaceae; genus Acinetobacter; species Acinetobacter sp. YH01009. Next base: position 51,177 of record NZ_VOYE01000004.1, read on the forward strand.
GACAACAACCGTTTCCGTCAAGACGGTCGTAAAGTATTTAAAGAAGTGTGTCCATTAGTGGCGAAAATGATCACCAAGCAATTGGATGACAACAAAATTGCGGCAACAGATGTAAAACGCTTCTGGTTACACCAAGCAAATGCCAGCATGAATGAATTGATTCTGAAACTGGTTGTGGGCAAAGAACATGCTCAGCCAGACCTTGTGCCAATCATTCTTGATGAATTTGCCAATACTTCATCAGCAGGTGTCATTATTGCATTGCACCGTACTGCGAATGAAGTAAACCATGGCGAATACGGTGTACTTTGCTCATTTGGTGCAGGCTACTCAGTAGGTTCTGTACTTGTTCAAAAACATGATGCTGCCTAAGGTCAGCACATTTGCAGGTTGAACATGATGCAAAATGGATAAAGCGTTTAAGCGCTTTATCCCGCATGTATTTCACGCCAACATTTTTAGGCGCTGAATACATCGATGCATCTAAACCTGCAATGTATGTAGGGAATCACACAATTTACGGTGTACTCGATTCACCTGTGATTATTGATTATCTCTACAATGAACATAAAGTGGCTCTGGTCAGTATTGCTGATCATAGTCATTTTTATTTGCCCGGTTGGCGTGGCATGGTCAAAAAGTTCGGTGCAGTCCAAGGCATTCAGGACTATGTCAGAACAGTGATGCAACAAGGTTATTCCATTTTAGTTTTTCCCGGTGGTGGTCGAGAGGTTTTGAAGCGAAAAGGCGAAGCCTATCAACTGATTTGGAAGCAACGTTATGGCTTTTTAAAACTGGCGCAAGAATTTAATTATGATATCGTGCCTTTTGCCGCTTTAGGTGGAGATGAAGTCTTTGAACTGGGTTTTGATGCCAGTGTGATTGTTGAACATCGTTGGTTTAAACAACTATTAAAAATACAAAAAATCGATAAATTATTACGTCATGGTGATGTGATTCCGTCTTTACCCAAGCGTATTATCCCCAAGCGCATTCCATTCTATTTTCAATTTTTACCCCGTCAAAGTTTGAGTCATATTCAGAGTGTGGAGGATTTAAAGCTCTATCGAGAGGCACTACAACAAGATATTTACAATGCGATAGAACAGCTTAAGAAAATCCGTTCAGAACAATATTCTACAGATCAATAATAGTGACTACTCTTCAACTTCATTCATTTTTATTCGTCACAGCTCAAAATTATGGTGAATTTTGTCACAACAATAGCTTTTAGATTTTTTTATTGAACGCCTTTGTATTGACCTTTTGTACAGCTATTCGGCTGATTAATGGCAGTAGTCGGAGCATTAAACTTTGACTATAGTGAAGGTTGAAAAATAATCAACGATCGTTAGGGCGGAAGATGGAAAAGAAAAGCTTGACCCCGCAGCTTGAGCATATTGCTCGGCAACTTATTCGAATATCTCCAAGTTTAAAGCAGTTATATCAAGAGCAAATGGATCTTGCTACAGCACTCAATTCACAAAATATCTTTAAAATTGAACAAGAGCAGCACCGCATTCAACTGTGTAATGGACTGTGGACCTTACAGCTACAAAGTCGTGAATCGATTGGCTATCAGTTTCCTAGAAGTCCATTTAGACCCATCAAAATTGCTGAATTGCATACGACAGTGCCATGTATTGAAGTAGTAGAAGATTTCTTATTTCATGAATTGTATTTTTTTACTGGCGACCTAAAGCCGCAACATTCACTCTTGCTCAGAGAAAAAGCACAGCAATTTAGACAATTGATCTTACAGTCGATTTTTCAACATCTAAATGGGCCAGCGCGTGTTCAGCAGTTTTTAGCACAGATGACAGCAGTTGAAGCGCAAATTTTTGATCAGCTGATGCAAGAGCAGCAGATTTATCAGACACCGCTATTACAAACGTATATCGAATGCCAAATCTGTCTACCACATTGGTTGATGCAAAAGATTGAGCAGATGTTTGCGCTTCATTCACTTACAGAAGCTGAAATATTGCCGATACAGCTCTTGATGGATAGTTTGGACGAGATTTGTTTTGCTACAGCACAATTTTTAGATCCAACGATTTACCGGATCATGAGTTTGAGTTATGAAGATCGGTTCAATTTACAAGAATTAAATGAACATATAGAAGATATTATTTTGTTGCTCGACCATGCATATGAGCGTCCCAATTTGTTGGGTTTTATTCGTTTGATGCATCGGGATGTTTGGGCAGAGCAGGACATATTAAGCCACAGTAATTTTGTGCAAGCTACAGCAATTTGGCAAAAAAAATGTGGAAAACTCCCTTTACTCGATAACAACCGTGCAGTGCGATGGATGTTCAAGCAGTCAGTCGAAGTGTTGGATTGGCTGAGTCGTAATTTTCAACACAGTAATGTACGAGTGGCTGTGACGGCATTAAGTTTTGTCGATACGCAGCATATTCATCCCGCATTGATTCTTACAACCTTACAACATTTTCAATTTGTTGCAGCGCGCTTATTTATTCAAAATTGTCATACGATTGCGCATGAACATGATTGGTTTAATCATGAAAAAAATCTACAGTTTGTTTTACAGCGAAAATATCAGCAGCATGATGACCATCGTATAGTGATCAGCCCATCGATTTTGTATTTAGATGAGTGGTTGATCTTAATGCGACAGGTGTTAGGCGCAGAGGATCAGGCCATAAAAAAAGTCTATCTACCTTTGAGCCGTATTATGCAGGCCTATCTGCAACATTTAGTACGTTGTACGCAGCAATTACCGCAGGCTTTGATGGATTATATCCGTCCAGAAACCCAAGAAAATCGCCAGTTTTTAAGTATGTTACGACAGCATAAAATTCAACTGCAGGATTTTCGAAATTTATTTTATTTAAAGCATGCTAATTTAAGAGTATCTGTATTTGATGCATATGTGCGTGACTATGTTAGTGCGACTTATTCTACAGGTCATACAGTCCCTAAAAATATTACCTGGAATGGGGTCTTTCATCAGGCGGTGCATTGGCATGCTAAGCAACAAAAGCAAGAAATGTTAACTCAATTAAAGCGTAAATTTGCGACAACAGTCTGGCAGCCATTTACAACAGAAGACAAAATATATTTTCAAGATTGGGTCTTTGAAGAATTAAAAACCATCGATCGAATTATTGATGAATCTATTCACTTTAAACATTGTTTGGCATCAAGTTATAGCGCCAGTATCATTGCAAGAGTATATGTAGCTTTTCATATGTACCATCCCATTTTGCATGTATCGATGACTTTGGGCTGTCATGTGCAAAACCACATTTTGGTTTTTGATCAACTTGAGTATTCAAATAATACCCAAGCAGAAATAGAAAAAGTAAATATCGCCAAAGAATTTTTAAATAGGTTCAATAGCTTAAAGTAAGATTGGCGAAATACGGATTTAGGAAACTGTGTTGTGCGCTTAACTTTTGAGTCAAAAATCGTTAGGCTATAGCCGTTCTTTTACGGTATAGGTCTTATGAAACAAGAAACTGCACTCAAGCTGCTCAAAGCAGGCGAAAATGTGTTTTTAACAGGTTCGGCTGGTGCAGGGAAAACTTATACTTTAAATCAGTACATCAATTATCTAAAAGCGCGCAAAGTGCCGGTGGCAATTACGGCTTCTACAGGGATTGCTGCAACCCATATGAATGGCATGACAATTCATACATGGGCAGGGATTGGGATTAAAGATGCGATTTCCGAAGATGAGTTAAAGCGCTTAAAAGAACGTAAATATTTAAAAGAGCATTTGGAAAATGCCCAAGTTTTAATCATCGATGAAATTTCGATGTTGCATGCCAAGCAATTAAACTTGGTGAATAAAGTTTTAAAATTTTTTAAAGACAGTGAAGATGCTTTTGGGGGGATTCAAGTCATTGTTGCAGGTGACTTCTTCCAGTTACCCCCTGTGGGACGCAAAGGTGAATTAAACCGTGACAAGTTTTGCTTTATGTCTGAGGCATGGGTAGAAGCGAAGTTTCGCGTGTGTTATTTGACCGAACAACATCGTCAGGGTAATGACTATCTCAATGATATTCTAAATGCGATTCGTGCTCAGCAAATTACGGGCGATCATTTGCATGCTTTAAGGCAGACAAGTTCACAAAATATAGGTGAAACCTTTACGCGCTTGTATACCCATAATATGGATGTAGATAGTATTAACTATAAACATCTAAATGAAATTGAGCAAGAATCTCGCCAGTTTGATGCCCAATGTGATGGTAATGATAAACTGATCGAAACCTTAAAATCTTCAGTGCGTGCGCCGGAAACTTTGACCTTAAAGAAAAATGCCAAAGTGATGTTTGTAAAAAACAACTTTGACGTGGGCTATATCAATGGCAGCCTCGGTGAAGTGATAGGTTTTGAAGAAGATGATGAATATGGCATCTTGCCTAAAGTAAAACTTACGGACGGCACGACCTTGGTGGTCGAACCTGAAACATGGTCTGTCGATAATGATGATGGTAAAACCATTGCCAGTTTCCAACAAATTCCACTGCGTTTGGCCTGGGCGATCACCATTCATAAATCTCAAGGGATGACTCTTGCAGCGGCTGAAATTAACTTGACGCATACTTTTGAAAAGGGTCAGGGGTATGTGGCATTGTCTCGTTTAAAAACATTAGATGGTCTGCGTTTACTTGGCTTTAATGAACAAGCCTTAGAACTCGACAGTTTGGCGATTAAAGCCGATCGACGCTTTCAGGAACTCTCTGACGAAGCGGAAACCAATTTTGCAGAGGCTGATTTAACCGTACAACATAAAGCCTTTATTCGCCACTGTGGCGGAACACTGAATGAAGTGGAAATCGAGCGCAATGAAAAGAAAATTGCCAAAACTGGTGTGAAACAAAGCTTTGCCACAGCGACTTTAGATCAAACTCGTGAGTTGTTTGAGGAAGGTTATGAAATTCAAGATATTGCTGTGGAGCGTGGTTTAACACCAGCTACGATTATTAATCATTTGGCTCGTCTGCAAAAAGAGCAAGGTTTGGATATCTCGGTGGCACATCCGGGAGAAGATGTGGTTGAGCAGGTGCGTAAAATCTATAAACGTTTGGCGAAACGACAAGACCCAGCACATTATAATGATGACGGCACGGTTAAGTTGCGTCCAATTGTGGAGTTAACCAGTCCACGCATGGGATATGACCAAGTTCGTTTGGCTTTATTATTTGTGGAATAATGGATATATGGTGCATACGAAAAATACTGATGAATAAAGTGTGGTTAATATCGTTCAATAGATTTAACAGTAGACTGTCTAAAGGATTCGTATTTTTCCTAAGCGATGGTTTACACTGTAGCAAGTTAATTTGCTAACGATTTGAATTATGACTTTTAGTGCATGGTATTCACTGCGTAAATTTGTCTATAACAATTTACATAATGATGATTATGAAACTAAATTTAGTCATTTTCTCAACTATGCTTTGATATTGCTGATTTTAGGTAATGCTGCTGCGGTTTTACTCGAATCGGTCAATGATATTTATTTGTCTTATCAAGTTTACTTTAATTTTTTTGAAAATTTTTCAATCATTGTATTTAGTGTTGAATACGTATTGAGGCTTTGGTCGATTGCAGATAAAGACCCATTTTACTCCGCTTGGCGTAATCGTTTGAATTGGGTAAAAAGTGGTGGCGCAATTATTGATTTATTGGCAATTTTACCTGCATATCTAAATTTCTTTGTCCATTTTGATTTGCGTTTTTTACGTATTTTACGATTACTGCGTTTATTAAAATTAACTCGATATTTTGTGTCGTTGCAAATTTTGTTACGTGTCATTGAACGTGAAAAAGGTTCATTTCAAGCTGTTGTTTTTATTTTATTTATTATGATTATTATGGCCGCAGCTGGGGTGTATTTAGTTGAGAGTAAAGCACAGCCAGAGGTCTTTAGTTCTATTCCTGCGTCCATGTGGTGGGCTGTTGTTACTTTAACGACGGTCGGTTATGGCGATGTAACACCGATAACCCCTGTTGGGCGGATATTAGGTGCAATGATTACGATATTAGGGGTTGGCTTGGCAGCATTGCCAGCAGGTATTTTAGCCAATGGTTTGGCACATGAATTGGAGCAACGCAAACAACAATTAGAACTCAGTTTTCGTGAGTTGATTCAAAATCGTGAAATTGATTTTGTACTTGAGCCTGAAAAAATCGAAGAAATCCGAAAAACAGTGGGTTTAACCCGTGAGCAAACACAGGATATTATTTGGCAATTGTTACGTGAGCAAAAAGAGGAATCATTAAAGCAGGAGCGTGAGCAGTATGCATATTGCCCGCATTGTGGAAAAAAATTACCTGATTTGTAATGTGAAAAAAACACATTAGCTAAAGATGATTCAGTAAAACTTGATGAAGTATATTCATGTGAATAAAAAATAGTTAAATAAAATTTATGATGAATATGATTCATAAATATCATGATATGATAAATATAATTTAAAAATACTGATTTTCAGCTCATTCAGTATGTCGTTTGTGGAACTCATTATGTTGGAATTACGCCATCTCAAAACCTTATTGGCACTCAGAGAACACGGTTCTTTGGTCGCTGCATCTAATGATCTGTGTTTAACGCCTTCTGCACTTTCACACCAGTTGAAAGAGCTAGATCATTGGTATGGGGTAGAGGTGGTGAACCGACGCACACGTCCTGTGACCTTTTCGAATGTTGGGCAACGTTTACTACGCCTTGCTGATGATATTTTGCCGCAAGTTCAAATTGCGCAATCGGACATTACACGTATTGTGCATGGTCAAACCGGCCGAATTATTTTTTCTTCTGAATGTCATAGTTGTTTTGATTGGCTGATGCCGTTATTGAATGTCTACCGTCAGCAATACCCCGATGTAGATTTGGACTTTGCCTCTGGCTTTGAAGCCAATCCGCATGAACTATTACAAACAGGCGAGTTTGATCTTCTGATTACGGCAGACCCAATCAATTTAAAAGGTGTGGAATATTTCCCTATCTTTGAATATGAGTCTCGTTTGGTACTGTCAAATACGCATCCCTTGGTTCGTGCAACAAATGTGACTGTTCAAGAATTAGCAGAAGAAACGCTTATTACCTATCCGGTCGATAAACATCGTTTAGATATCATGGCGAAATTATTTTTACCGGCCAATATTCAGCCTAAACACGTCCGTACCACAGATTTGACCCAGATGCTGATTCAGTTGGTTGCAAGTGGTCGTGGTATCGCGGCATTACCTGATTGGGTGGTAAATGAATATGAACAAAAAGGTTGGGTGACCTCTCGACGCTTAGATTGTGTTTCACCTGAAGGTTTAAGACGGACTTTGTACGCCGGTTATCGTACCGAAGAGGCTGAAAAAAGCTACTTTGAAGGCTTCCTAAAACAGTTGGCGAAATTCTCACAAAAACGCAATCAATATTATTCCAACTAAGGGGGATCTATGATTCAGAGTCTTTTTGTATACGGGACATTACGTCTAGGTCAGCCCAATGCTAATGTGATGGAGCGCATAGGTGGTGTGTGGAAGAAAGGTGCGGTTTGGGGTGAATTAGAACATAAAGGCTGGGGTGCGGCTATGGGCAGTCCGGGCATTCGTTTATCGAAGGCAGGTCAAGCCATTGAAGGCTATGTTTTTATCTCTGAAAACTTAGCAGCTCATTGGGCTGCTTTAGATGAATTTGAAGGTGCTGAATATCAACGTGTGGCTGTTGATGTGCAATTGGAAGGCGGAGAATGGATGCAGAGTGAAATTTACGCGTTGAAATAATATTCAGGGGGAGAGTCGTGAAATACGTGGGGCATCCATACATCATGACTTCCCCAACCTTCGAAATATGTATCGATGATTCTGCTTGCTCTGTTGTTTCCTTGAGTGCATTTTCTTTCGAAGAGCAGTATTTGAAAGAGTTGTATCTAAAGTGCTTGAATGCGCAGAAATTACTTTAAGATTGCTATACAAGTGGATGAATAATTTTTAGAATTGAGCTGTATCTCACATTGAACCCTGTTTGAACTCAATCATGCCCAATTCTATAGAACCCTCACCAACTCAACTCATGTCTGTGATTCAAACTCAGACAGCTATTGCCAAACTGGGTTTAGATCTAAATGCAGTGATGACCGTAGTGGCAGAACAGGCGCAGCAGATTACACATGCTAAAGGTGCAGTTGTAGAGTTGGCTGAAGATGGTGATATGGTCTATCGTGCAGTGTCTGGTGGGGCGAGTCATTTACTGGGTTTAAGACTACATATTGAAAATAGCTTATCAGGTCTATGTATTGCGCAAAAACAAACATTGTATTGCCAAGATTCGGAAACAGATGCACGGGTAGATCGCGTGGCATGTCGACGTGTCGGGTTGCGTTCGATGGCTGTGGTGCCATTGATTCACTGTGATGAAGGTGTTGGTGTTTTAAAGATTTACTCTGACCAAGTCGATGCCTTTCAGGAAGCTGATTTACATATATTGAGTTTGATGTCTGAGTTGATCGCTGCGGCGATGTACCATGCAACACGTTTCGGTGCGACAGAGTTATATAAATTGGCGACTCAAGATAGCTTAACCGGCTTAGCCAATCGGGCTTTGTTTGTCGACTTTTTACGCCAAGGTATAGAAAAAGCTCGCGCGCAGAAAAAAGTACTGGGTATCTTGATGATTGATATGGATGGTCTGAAGCCGATTAATGATCAGTTTGGACATCGCATTGGGGATGCTGCACTGAAAGAAATTGCACAGCGCATTTTGCGTGAAACACGTCAAGATGACTTGGTTGCACGCTTGGGCGGTGATGAATTTGCTGTGATTTTAACCAATATTGCCAACTTAGAGCGTGCGCAAACGGCGATGAATCGAATCGCAGAAAGTTGCGGACTGCCATTTGCATTCGAGCAAATGAGCTTGAAAATTGGTGCCAGTATTGGCATGGCTTTATTTCCAGAGGATGCCGAATCCATCGATCAATTGGTCGAAATGGCAGACTTGAAAATGTACGCCAATAAGCGTGAACGGAAACAAGTAAATATTGAATAACTCACTGCTTAAATAATTCACTAATTGTTAGGCAGGTGAATTCCTTCACTACCGCCAAATTATTGAAAGTATCAGAAAAAACATTTTTGATGGGAATACGTGTTGTCTCAAACAATTGCAGATGACATCACGGAATATCATTGTTTAATTTAAATCAAAGTGCGCTTAGCATGTGACGGTGCAAGATGATTAAATAATTGAAAAATCATCTAAGGTCATTTGTTTTTTGACTCAAAATAATATTTTGAATTGTTAAGCTGTGCACTATTGCATGGCGAAAAGAGCATGACAATTCAATGAAAGGGATGTCAAAAGATTTATTCATTATTGCGGCAGGTTTTGTTGCTGCAATGCATATCGGGAAATTACCGCCCGCAATACCTGTATTACAACAGCAACTTGGTATTAGCTTTATTCAGTCTGGTTTATTGCTCTCACTAGTACAGGGTGCAGGAATGTGCTTTGCATTGTTGATTGGTAGTTATATCCAAAAAATTGGATTTAAACTGTGTATCTTATTGGGCTTAAGTCTATTGACGATAGCAAGTGCATGGGGGAGCTTTGCACAAAGCTTTGATGTCTTGTTGCTACTGCGTGTCATAGAAGGATTTGGCTTCTTATTGGTGACACTCACAGGGCCTGCATTTATCCGTCAGCTTGTACCGCTACAGCACATCAGCGCAAAGATGGGGCTGTGGAGTGCCTATATGGGTGGAGGTATGGGCATTGCCTTATTGGTTGCGCCATTTCTAATTGCTCAATATGGTTGGAGTGTGGTTTGGCTCAGTTTCGCTATGATTACTGCAGCATTACTACTCTGTATCGCTATGTTTATTCCTCAGCCTAATGTGGCGCTGAATACAACACCTATTATTGGTCTCATTCGGGATACTCTGAAACATCCTGCAGCATGGCTTTTGGCGCTCATTTTTGGGACATATGCAGGGCAGTGGTTTGCATTGGTGGGCTTCTTACCGATGATTTATGCCCAAAACCAAATTTCAGCAGAACTGGCGGGTGCTTTAACAGCCAGTGTTGCCGTTGCGAATGCTGTGGGCACATGGGGGTGTGGACTGCTATTACAGCGTGGTTTTCAAGCTAAAACTTTAGTCCAACTGGGTTTTGCTGTTTTGATCATTTGCTCCTTAGGGTTTTATCTCTCTAAAGATGCGTTACCTTTTTTACTGCAATATTTAACGGTGTTTAGTTTTTCGCTTTTTGGAGGCTTGGTTGCTGCGACGGTCTTTGCGCAAGCACTGCATTTTGCACCTTATCCTGCGGCAATTAGTACGACGGTCGGCATGATTTTACAATGCTCTGCCATATCACAATTTGTTCTGCCACCTGTGATTGCCACTGTGGTTTCACAAACTGGCGCGTGGTTTTGGGCGGGGATCTTGATGTCAGCATTATCATTCGTTGGAATCATGCTTAGTCGACGTTTATTTCAAATGCAGCATGGCTCAAATTAAAATTTTGTTAAACCGCTATGTCAGCAACGGCCTTATTGTTTAATCCCAATCAGTAGCGACAAGATGCCTGCTGCAATGAGTGGGCCGACAGGTACACCACGCAGCATGGCAACACCTGCGACTGTCCCAATCAATAGTCCGGCAACCACATCTGGCTGATTGGACATCAGTTTGACACCACGTCCGCCTAGCCATGCGACAAAGATGCCAATGGCGATTGCGACGAGGGATTTCCAACTTAAAAAGGATTTTAAAATCGAATCACCGGGTATTTTTCCGCTAGCGATCGGCGTGAGTACGCCAATGGTTAAAATAATAATGCCAATGTTTAAGCCATATTGTTGCAGATAGGGGAAAAATTCACTTAAAGGCGTGATGCGGAAAATAATCAAGACACCTGCTGCTATGGTGATCGCTGTATTGTGGCTAAAGATGCCACAAGCCAATAACACCAATAACACGATCAGATTTAAATCCAACTGAGACATAGGATATTCGTGAGAAACTTCAATAAATAATCAATAGTGTAGCGCAGAAACATTAAAAACTGGCGTTCAAGATTATTTCCGCTATTTTTCCTGCAAGTTGGCTCGTGGTTCAGTATAAAATAGCAATATATGGTGTTTATTAGGTTGTTCTATGTTTTTGGAAAAAATGCTGCAATCACAAGGTTTTGGTTCGCGTAAATATTGCCAACAGTTGATTAAAAATGGTGCGGTCGAAATACACGGTGAGATTGTAGATAATCCAAAGCAAAAGCTGGACTTGAATGATTTAACTTACAGTGTGCATGGACAGGACTATACCTATCGTGAGCATGTTTATATCGCGTTAAATAAACCTCAAGGTTATGAATGTTCGCATCAGGCAACCCATCATTTTAGTGTTTTTGAATTATTTGATGATGTGCTGTTAAATCGTGGTCTGCAATGCGTCGGGCGACTGGATCAAGACACCACTGGACTGTTGCTGCTCACGGATGATGGTCAATATCTACAAGCGCTTACACACCCTAAAAAGCATGTTGCCAAAGTGTATTCGATGCATACCGCAGATCCTGTGACACCTGAGCAAATACAACAATTAGAACAAGGCGTGGAGCTTCGAAACGAAAAAGGCATTTTCGCTGCAACCGATGTACAGCTATTGGCTTCACATCAATTGCAAATGACTGTCCATCAAGGGGTATATCATCAAGTGAAGCGGATGTTGGCGGCTGCCGGCAATAAAGTTGAAACATTACATCGTGCTCAAATAGGACAATTAAAGCTTGAAGATATTGCTGAGGGTGAATGGATCTATTTGAATGCAGCGCAAATTGAACAATCGAAATTTCGTGAAAATCTAAATTCACAGTAATAGGTACAGGGCTTTGATACGTCATCATTTGAAGGATGAATGTGCGGTATTAAAGCCCATAAATATGTCTGCTAATTATTTAAAGATGCGTTTCTAATATGCGTTGATGATGTTTTTAATGCCGAGCAAGGCATTAGCGAATAAAGTAATGATAAGTTTGAAATTCATCATCTTTAATGAAGCCCATCGATTCATAGAGCTGATGTGAGTGATAGTTATTTTTTTGAGTTTCGAGGCTGATTCGAAGCGCACCTTCATGTTGAGCAAAGAGAACCGCGGTATCGATCAATTGTTTGGCTGAACCCTGACGACGATATACAGGGCTGACATAGACATCATCTAAAATATAGTAGGTTGAACAAGCCACAGATGAAAAGCCCAAATACAGTAAGATAAACCCAGTAATCACATCATCTTTTAAGCAAATAAAAATTACGCTTTCATTATTTTCAAAACGTTGTCTTAGAAATTTATATGAGATATCAAGATTAGAAGAGGTGCCATAAAATTGGCGATATTCATCAAATAAAACAGCAAGTGGATGAAGGTCTGCTTCTGTTGCGCGTCGAACGATCATTTTTTTCTATACTCCATGCTATTTTTATCAGTCTTGCATGAAGCATATCGAATTTTCGAAATTGGTTGATTTATAAATTGTTTATAAATGCGACAGTGTTAAGTTTTGTCACCTTCACCCAAAATTGCATTGAGCTCTTCAAACAAGTCGAGATGATCATCATCTAATAATGGATCATTATTTAAAATTTCTAATTCCGCAGGGCTAATTTCAGTGGTTGAAATGGCTTGGGCTTCTTGTTGTTTTAATTTGCGTAACTTAATCAATTGTTCAATATTGATATTTTGGTTTTCAATAGAGAAGGGGATTGATTTGGTTAAAACAACTTGTTTAAAGAATAGACGTACAGCCTGTGCAGGTGTAATGCCTAATTGTTTAAACACGGCAAAGGCCTGTTTCTTTTCCTGTGAATCGAGGCGGATTTGGTAGACTTCAGTTTTTCTCATATTCTTAGAAAGCTTTAAAATACTTAACTTTTCGCATTTATTCTAATCAAAACTGTTTTAAATTCAAGAAAGTTTGGCAGTATTTTATCAATTTAATGTAATGACAATCGATTTACAGTGTCAATTCATAGGCAGAACTGAATTGAAAAGCCTGCTCTGTCACAGGATCGATAAACTCAAGATGTTTCGCAAGTAGTTGTAAAGGTTGGCTGAAATCGTCATCTGCCTTATGTTGTACTACTGGATAAAAGGGGTCATTTTGAATTGGAATGCCCAAAGCATTTAAATGTACACGAAGTTGGTGTTGCTTGCCGGTATGGGGATTTAATTCATACTTAGCGCGGTTTCCATGCTGCTGGATCAGCTGAATGAAGGTTTCGCTGTTAGGTTCACCATCTACTATTTGCATTGTATAAAAAGGTTGACCTTTTTCCATGCGATAGCGAGTTGTGATTGGGAAATTTAATTCATCTCGATAAGCTGCAATGGCATGATAGGTTTTTTGAACGTTTCGAGTGGCAAACATTTGTTGATACAGCCCACGGCTTTCGACACATTTGGAAAACAGCACCACACCTGCAGTTTCACGGTCTAAACGATGAATCGGCGTTAGCTGTTCAAGCTGCGTTTGTTTTTTGAGTCGAACCAATAAGGTTTCTTGTACATACTGACCGGTTGGACTCATGGTGAGAAAATGTGGTTTATCGACCACAATGAAATGATCATTTTCAAACAAAATCTGATGCTCAAAAGGAACATGGATTTCATGCGCTAAGAATCGATAATAATAAACATGACGATTGGCTTCAAAAGGACTGTCTATCGTTAAAACGTCACCATTTGCGGCATAGACCAATCCATCCTTAAATCGTTGTTGCCACTCTGCTGCTTGGATATGAGGAAATTGTTCACACAAATATGCATAGACGGTAGAGGCTTGCGTGTGTTGACCGTCAAGGAAGACTTTGCTGGCACTAACACCATTGATCATTGGGGGAGTAAATTCAAAACTGTGCATGAAGAAAGATCTAAAAACTGAGCAAATAAAGCAGAGAACACATCATGAAAAATGCTCAATCTGTAGTGTGAACATATCCATTTTAGCCAGTGCGATGCTATCATATTTAATTCTTATGTACATGTTGTGAGTAATATGCAGTATTCATTCAGTCTGGAACTTAATAGTGAAGTCGATACCCAAAACTTAGCTACCGTACTGGCGACGCATTTTACGACGGGTGTAGCGTATTTAATTGGTGACTTGGGTGCAGGAAAGACCACGTTAACACGTTATTTTTTACAACACTTGGGTCATCAAGGTGCGGTAAAAAGTCCAACCTATACATTAGTTGAACCTTACAATATTCAAGGACAAGATATTTTTCATTTTGATTTATATCGTCTGAATGACCCTTATGAGCTTGAACTTATGGGTATCCGTGATTATTTAGAAACGCCGAACGCCCTATTTTTATTTGAATGGCCATCTAAAGGGGGCGACGAAATCCCTGAGGCTGATTTAATTATTAATATTGAAAAGTCTGCGGATGAAACCACCCGTACAGCGACTTTAAGCTCTTCTTCAGAAACTTTGCAAAACGCTTTGGAGCAAAAATTTAACCATGCTGAATGAAATCAGTGCCCGCCGCATTCGAACGCTTGATCCTGCCTTAGCCAACCAAATTGCCGCAGGGGAAGTGATTGAACGTCCTGCTTCTGTGGTCAAAGAATTACTGGAAAATGCCATTGATGCAGGGGCGACTGAGCTGATTGTTCGTATTGAACAAGGCGGCAGTACACTGATTGAAATAATAGACAATGGTCGGGGTATTCACCCTGAAGATCTACCTTTGGCGGTCATGCGCCATGCCACAAGTAAAATCCAAACTGCTGAAGATTTGCATGCCATTGTAAGTCTAGGTTTTCGTGGGGAAGCCTTGGCTTCGATCGCTGCGGTGTCTCGTTTGACATTGACCAGTAGCCAAAATGATGACGGTGTAGGCTATCAGGTCGAAGTAAATGGCACCGCATTTGATTCGCAAGAAATTCAGCCTGTGGCAGCGACGCAAGGCACCACCATCCGTGTGCAAGATTTATTTTTTAATGTGCCTGCACGGCGTAAGTTCCTCAAAAAACCGGGGACTGAGTTTGGACATATCGAAGAAATTGTCCGTCGTTTGGCACTGACCCATTTTGATATACGTTTTGTCCTTGAGCATAACAATAGTATTAAGCTGAACTTGCCTATTGCAGACAGTGGCGCGCTCCGTTTTCAGCGGGTACAACAATTATTAGGCCGTCAATTTACTGAAAATGCGTACTGGATAGATGCTGATAGCGTCAATATGCGTCTCAGTGGTTGGTTAGGCCATCCTTCAGATGCACGTGCGCAGGCCGATATGCAATATGTCTATGTGAATGGACGTATCGTAAAAGACAAGACCGTTTCACATGCACTTCGCATGGCTTATGACGGTATTTTGCATGGGCATCAACATGCCGCTTATTTGTTGTTTATGGAAGTTGATCCAGAAAATATCGATGTGAATGTGCATCCAACCAAGCATGAAATACGTTTTCTAAATCAACGTGAAGTACATGAGTTTGTGCGCCATTTTGCCAAATCGACTTTAGCGCAATTTCAAACCGCGACAGCCGAATTGTCATCTGCAATGAAACTCGACGGGCAGGCACACGAAAATATTATTCCGCAGCCGCGTCATCAGGAACAATTTTCATTACATCAATCTCAGCCAGTTGCAGAGCAAGGCTCAAATTTTGTCAGTCCAGAGATCTCAGGCGGACTCACTGACTTTAGTTCACCTGCAACAGTGCAATATGCTTCTAATCATGCGCCAACAGGGCAGGAAGCTTATACACAGCAATATTCAAATGCGTCGAACAATAGTGCTGGATATCAGTCAAATTTAGCGGGTTCCAGACAGCTCAATAATGCATTGCAAAGTTATTTGGCGCCTTTACGTCAAACTGAGTCGTTAAATGATCCGGATACCGCATTGGCTGAACATATTCAGCAGAAAGTCGATGAGCATCCTTTGGGGATTGCCATTGCGCAATTGCATGGTATTTATATTTTGGCCCAAAACACCGAAGGTTTAATCATTGTTGATATGCATGCGGCACATGAGCGCATTGTTTTGCAACAAATGAAAACTGCTTGGGATAAACCTGAGTTTTGGACATCGCAGCAATTGCTGATTCCTAAAGTCGTCAGTATCAGTCGGATGCAAGCTATGCGCGTCGATGAGCTCAAAGAACAATTGGCACGATTAGGTTTAGAAATAGACCAATATGGCGATGAGCAAGTTATTGTCCGAGGTGTTCCTGCCATTTTGCATAAAGCAGACTTTGATGCGCTGATTCCAGATTTATTAAATGATTTAGACCCAAGTGATCAGGTTGCAGGGTTACTACAAAAGCGCGATCAAATATTGGCAGGCATGGCCTGTCACGGCGCTGTACGCGCACACCGTATTTTAAGTCTATCTGAAATGAATGCATTACTGCGTCAGATGGAACAAACTGAATTTGCCAGCCAATGTAACCATGGACGTCCGACGTGGCGTGCGTTTCCATTGGCACAGCTAGATAAACTTTTTGCTCGGGGAGAGTAGTTTTACATGTCAAATCAATTGCCGGTCATCAACTTAATGGGACCAACTGCAAGCGGTAAAACCGCCTTGGCATGTGAGTTATACGAGCAAGGTGGATTCGAATTAATTTCAGTCGATTCTGCTTTGGTTTTTCAGGATATGGATATTGGTACGGCCAAGCCGAGTAAAGCTGAGTTGGAGAAATATCCACATCATTTGATTGATATTATCAGTCCGCTAGAAGTGTATTCGGCAGCGAACTTTGTGGAAGATGCGTGTGTGCTGATTGATGATATGCATGCCCGAGGTAAAACACCGATTTTAGTCGGTGGCACGATGTTGTATTACAAAGCTTTATTGGAAGGGTTGTCTTCAAACTTACCAAGTGCAGACTATGCTGTACGTGCTGAAATTGAAGCCAAAGCTGAGTCGCAAGGTTGGGACGCTGTATATGCAGAACTGTGCAATGTAGACCCATTGGCAGGTGAAAAATTTAAACCGAGTGATAAGCAACGAATTATCCGTGCGCTCGAAGTTTTTAAGTTAACCGGTAAACCCATTACTCAGTTACAAGCTGAGC
Source organism: Acinetobacter sp. YH01009 (assembly GCF_013420765.1). Classification (NCBI taxonomy): domain Bacteria; kingdom Pseudomonadati; phylum Pseudomonadota; class Gammaproteobacteria; order Moraxellales; family Moraxellaceae; genus Acinetobacter; species Acinetobacter sp. YH01009. The sequence goes on from NZ_VOYE01000004.1 coordinate 68,253, forward strand.
AACCTAAAAACGTACCATACCGATACAATTTTCATAATTACGCATTATTGCCCGACCGATTAGAATTACATGAGCGTATAGCTCGACGTCTAAAAATAATGTGGGAAATTGGATTTTTAAATGAAGTGAAAGCTCTCATTGAAAAATACGATTTAGATGAAAATTTACCCTCTATGCGCTCAGTTGGATATCGTCAAGCTTTAGATTTTTTGAAAAATAGTGATCAAAGTAGCGAAAAACAGCGTGAAATGGAGGATAAGGCACTTTTTGCAACACGACAACTTGCAAAACGTCAATATACTTGGTTAAGATCTTTGCAAGAAACGCATAAATTTACTACATATTTAACTGCGCAGCAGGCTCAAGAAGACTTGCGAAAGTGCTACGGATAAAGCAAAATTTACAGACTACCTTTTTGATAATTTTTAATTGAAAAGTAAAGGTAGCTTTTGCGCTGATTTTTATTATTTTTTGGAGTTATAACATGTCTAAAGGTCAAACTTTACAAGATCCGTTCTTAAATTCTCTCCGTAAAGAACGTATTCCAGTGTCGATCTTCCTTGTAAACGGTATTAAATTGCAAGGTCATATTGAATCTTTCGACCAATACGTTGTTTTATTAAAAAATACTGTAAGCCAAATGGTTTACAAACACGCTATTTCAACTGTTGTTCCAGCACGTAACCCACGTCCTGCTGGTGCTCCTGCTGGTGCTCAAGGCGCTGCTGGCTTCGGTGGTCAACAAGGCGGCTTCGGCGGTGGTCAACAAGGCGGCTTCGGTGGTCAAGGTGGCTTCGGTGGTCAAGGTGGCTTCGGTGGTCAAAGTGGCTTTGGTGGTCAAGGTGGCTTCGGTGGTCAAGGTGGCTTCGGTGGTCAAGGTGGCTTTGGTGGTCAAGGTGGCTTCGGCGGTCAAAGTGGCTTCGGCGGTCAAAATGCTGGTTTTGATGGCGAAACTAAATTTGAAGATGCTCAAGACGACGAAAACAACAATCGTTAATTGAGTTAAAAAAACCTCCCAAATGGGAGGTTTTTTTTGCCTATAAAAAGAGTAGATGGTTTAAATACTGGTTTTTTAATAATTACTACAACTAATAATTACTACAACGCTGAATAATGATAAGAATCGACATAAAAAACCAGCCGAAGCTGGTTTTTTGTTTATTCACTTATTTCTTTTTACGATCTAGAGCAGGGTCTTTAATTTCAACATAGGCATTGTTGCGTATTTCACGTAACCAGCTGTCCAGTTCAGTGTCAAATTGACGCTCACCTAAAATCTGACGTGCTATACGTTCTTGTACTTCATGTGTCATGTCTTGTTGACGTGTATCTGTTACTTGCAGGATGTGCCAACCAAACTGAGATTGGAAAGGTTTGCTGATTTCACCTTTCGCTGTTGATTTCATCATCGCTTCAAATTCTGGAACCATAACACCTGGGCTAACCCAACCTAAACTACCACCATTGGCAGCAGAACCGGTGTCATTCGAGAACGTTGAAGCCAAGACAGCAAAATCTTCACCTTTTTGCAGGCGGTTATACAAGCTGTCTATCATTTGTTTTGCGTTTTCAGGACTCACCACTTCAGAAGGTTGAATCAAGATATGGCGAGTTTGGTATTGAGGAACAATGGCTTTTTGTTCGCCACCTTTACGGTCGACCAATTTTAAAACATGAACGCCATCACGTACTGAAATCAGTTCGGTGGTTTGACCAACTTGCAAAGGTGCTACACGTGCAGCAAGTTCATCTGGAATATCAGATAAGTTGCGGAAGCCCATATCTGCACCGTCAACTTTAATGTCTTTGGTGCTGTATTTGTTGGTAATCGCTTTAACATCGTTACTTGCTGCCAGTTCTTTGCGAATGTCTTCAGCGATTTTAACGGCATTATCACTGCTAGCAACGCGTACATGTAAGACATGAACTTGATTACCTAGCGCAGCTTGACCTTGTGGTGAACTTAAGAAGTTTTTCACATCTTGGTCACTGATTTGAATACGAGAAGTGACCAACTGTTGGCGTAGGCGTTGTAAAGCGATGTCTTCAGCGATACGTGCACGTAAACCTGCATAGGTATTTGGTGCAACAGCATCTAATTTTTGCTGAAACGCTTCTAAGCTTGGAGAGCCGGCATTTTTCGCAACTTTAAGTACGGCTTCATTGAGTGATTTTTCATCCGCTTTGACGTTATAGCGTTTCACTTGTTCAAGCTGTGCTTGGCGCGTAATCAGCTGTTCTAAAGCTTGTTGCTGCAAGTATTCGGTCGGTGGGATGGTTTGTTTTTTTGCTTGAAGTTGGTGAGTAATTTCGGCAATGCTTTGATCAAGATCACTACGTAGAATCACGCTATTGTCAACGACAGCTACAATTTCATCTTTAGGTTGCGCAGCAGCAAATACAGATACAGAAGTCGATAGGCAAAGTGCCAAGGCTGACGCTTTAAAAATTTGTTTTAACTGTTTTGTCTTCATTAACGTTCTGTCCAAGATTGATTAATATTGTTAAAACCCAACACTCGGTTTTCAAGCAAAGAGGTTAATTTATTGTTGAAGCCACCTAAACCTTTTAGGGTGAACTCCGCCATAATGGCACGTTTTGGTTTAACATCTGAAGATGTTACATCATCTAAATCGTTATAGTACGAACGACCATAAACTGAAACACCCCAGCAGCATGACTCGTAGTTCACACCAAGTAAATATTCACGCGCAATACTGTTGTCGAGGTCATATTGTGCATGACCGATAATACGCCAGTTATTGTGAATAGGTTGAATAAACGATGCTACTGCTTGGTCATAGCTGTCTTGGCGATTCGGAATGTCTTTACGATAGAAATAACCGACATTGTATAAATTGCTTTTATTTCCTGTGTAATACATTTGAATATCGCGCTGAGCATTATCACCATTCGCCATCCATGCTGAATTGGCATTCACACTGATGCTGTCAGATAATTGGCTAGAAATGCTCACGACAGGGCCGGTATGGCGTTCGGTATCAAATTTATCAGAGACGTTGTTCAGTGTGACACGACGGTCTTCAAAATAGAAACTTTGACCAACGCTGGCTTTTAAACGCTCAAGACCAACATCATCAAATAAACTATAGCTCAAGCCTAGAGATGCGAAGTTATTATCTTCTAAACGGTCATTACCATAGAACCGACGCGGACTAAATAACTGGTCATAATTAATTGACGCTGTGGTTGAGTCAAAGTTCGGATTAGTGTCTTGGTTTTTGTATGGAGAATACGCATAGAAGAAGCGTGGCGTTAAGGTTTGAAGATAACGACCTTCGCGTTCCATCACAAGGCCCGCATCTAAAGTAAATTGCGGTACAACGACCGATTTACTTTCATTTGATGAACTAATGTTTTGTGCATTAACGGTATCTTGATCGTAAATCGTGTTGACGTTACGAATCGTCGCTTCAGGAATCACAAACGACCAAGGAGTACGATAGTTATAACGTACACTAAAGTCGTTATAAATACGTGCACCACTTGGCTCATACATTGGCGAATTGCCAGTATTGCTTGGAATATTGTTACTACGTAAGTTCTTTTTGAAGTAAGCCGTATCATTGTTAAATTCGTACTGTAAGCCGAGCGGATTACCAACTTTGTAGTTCAGTAGGAATTGCGGCAAGCGCGCATATGGACGGTCTTCATCACTGACAGTTTTATCCAGTGTTTGGAAGTCTTCAACTTTGAGCTGTGCTTTTAGGCCAGGGATACCATTTTTATAATTGAGTTCCCATGCACGGCGTAAGTTTAGGTCAGTTTTTGAGTTTGGATTATTATTGAGATCTGAGAAATAGTCTTTATCAGATGCATAATTGTATTCTAAATTGGTTGTAAATTGATCGTTAATTTTCCAGTTGTGGAGGAAATGTAAGTCTTTACGATCCTGATCATCATACTTTTGGTCGGATGGTAAATAACCACCCCACACCATCCCTGAACCAAAGTTTTCAGTGAGATAGCGGAATTCGCCTTCCATCATTGGACCGCGGTCTGCAATGTAACGTGGTGTGACCGTTGCATCATAGTTTGGTGCAAGGTTGAGATAGACGGGAACGGCAAGTTCAACACCACCATCATTGGTAAAACCAAAGCTTGGGGTCAAAATACCTGTGGTACGACGGTCATCAATCGGGAAGTTGAAATAGGGCACAGCCATCACAGGTACGTTTTTTACATATAATGTTGTACCTTTGGTTTCACCACGACCAGTTTCTTGATTCAGCTTAATTTTGTCTGCTTGAATTTTCCACGTTGGTTTTTCATCAGGTGGACAAGTGGTATAAACAGCGTTTTCTAATTCGAGTGTTTCGGTTGAAGTACGTGAAATTTTCTCAGCGCGACCGTGTGCATGCTGCTGTTCAGCAATAAAGAAACTGTTATTTAAATCACCCTGTTGGGTTTTTAAATTGTAATCAATGGAATCGCTTTGCGAAATCAGCCCAGACTGTGCCATTTGCACGCGGCCAGAAGCATTGGCGTAGGTTTGGGTTTTATCAATTTTGATTTGATCGGCACGAATTTGACGACCTTCTTGGTCAATCAGAACATTACCTTCAAGAATGGAGTCGCCATTCGGGTCAAAATGACCATAGTCTGCGGTAATGGTAGAGGTTGCATCTTCAGGTGCGACTGCTTTCGTTGTTGGAGCAACTGGGGTAATCCAGGTGCCTGTACAAAACGCAGAACTTAATTGATTGGTGTTGCGAATCTGTGCTTCAGGTGCAGATTTATCGACATAATATTGTTCGAAGAACTGCTGCCCCGGATAAGCTTCTGAAATGCTTTGTTTGAGTTGTTCTGTATCGTCATCCGTGGACGGGTTTGAAACAGGTGCTGCATAGCTTGGTAACGAGCTACCACATAGAAGGGTTAAGATCGCAGTCGCTAAAGGATTAAATTTAAACTGATGCTTCATTTGTCTCATTAACCAGGTATGCTTAATCGCAATTAATTATTGTCGCATCATAGAGAAAAAGTTGATAAGTAGCTACACTTAGCACTTTAAAAACTCAGCCTGTATTAGAATTTATCGCAAATGAATACACAACGTGAACAATTGATACAAACATGGATTTCATCTGTACTCGATTCAGATCAATTTGAAATTAACTTCTTAGCAGGCGATGCAAGCTTCCGTCGTTATGCACGAATCAAATTGAATAATAAAACATTTATGCTCATGGATGCACCACCAGAAAAAGAAGATTGTGGTCCTTTTGTGTCGATTGATGAATTTTTTGATGCACATGGCGTGCGTGTACCACATATCGTGGCCAAAGACCTTGATCAAGGCTTCTTATTGTTAGAGGATTTTGGTGATGTTTTATTGTCCACGTTGTTGAATGATCAAACAGTAGACGCACATTATGCTCAAAGTTTTAAACAGTTGATTCAATTACAGTCAATTGATGGTACTGCTCATTTTCCTGCATATACCTATGAAAAGCTGATTTCTGAAATGGAGCTGTTAACCGATTGGTTATTGCCATCTCTACAAGTGCAGCCTACTGAAGAAGAATCGGCACTGATTAAACGTACCTTTGCTATCTTAGCCAATGCTGCATTGGCTCAGCCTCAAGTGATTGTGCATCGTGATTTTCATAGCCGTAATTTGATGGTACTTGATGGTGAGCAAGATCAGGGTGTGATTGACTTCCAAGATGCTGTGATTGGTGCAGATACTTATGATTTGATTTCTATTACACGTGATGCCTATGTGCAGTGGAATGCAGATCGCGTTTATGCATGGTTTAAGACGTTCTATGATTTGCTACCTGCATCGGCAAAAGAAGGTCGTAGCTTTGAGCAATTCAAACAAGACGCAGACCTCATGGCGATTCAACGGCATATCAAAATTTTAGGTATTTTTGTGCGCTTATTTGAGCGTGATGGTAAGTCGGGTTATCTCAAAGATTTGCCGCGCGTGATGTGGTATTTACTCGAAGAAAGTAAACCGTATGCAGAATTACAACCTTTTATGCAATTTATTCAGGCTAAAGTATTGCCGAAATTTGAAGCCAAATACGGCACTTATGAGGTTGTTGCATAATGAAAGCCATGATTTTAGCGGCGGGTCTCGGAAATCGGATGCGCCCTTTAACATTGTATAAGCCAAAGCCGTTGCTTGAAGTGGGTGGAAAACCACTGATTGTTTGGCATATAGAAAAGCTAAAAAAAATTGGCGTAACTGAAATCATCATCAATTCTGCATGGCTTGCAGATATCCTGATTGGTACTTTAGGTGATGGTTCGCAGTTTGGTGTAGATATTCGTTGGACACGTGAAGCGGAAGGTTTGGAAACAGCTGGTGGCATTATTAATGCTTTACCTTTGCTTGGGACAGAACCGTTTATTTTAGTCAATGGTGACGTTTGGACGACTTACGATTTTTCAGCCTTGCTCAATGTTGAGCTAAAAGATGATTTGGCACACTTGGTTTATGTGACTAATCCAACGCAACATCCAAAGGGTGATTTTATCTTGGATGCAGGGCGTAGTTATACCTTTGAGCAAGAACATGCAGGCGAGGCACTCACCTATAGTGGGATCGCGGTCATTCATCCAAATATGTTTGATGGATTGGAAGCGGGCAAGCGTCCGCTCGCACCTTTATTGAAAGAAGCTATGTTGGATGGAAAAATTTCTGCAGAGAAAATGCAAACTGCGTGGGTTGATGTTGGCACACCTGAGCGTTTAAGTGATCTAGATCTACAGATTCGCCAAGGCATGTACGATTAAGTGCATATTCGCTAAGCGTTAGCTACTGTTCCACGGCTTAGAAATCGGTATACTTCAGTTAATTTTTATTGAGATGTCTTCTTTATGCATCCTTTTTTTCAAGACTTAAAGCAAGGTAGTCAAAAGCTTGGCTTAGATTTGAGTGAAGAAGCATTAAATCTATTGCTGAAATACCAAGATGCCCTAGTGCTGTGGAACAAAGCGTATAACTTGACTGCTATTCGTGATCCTAAAGAAATGTTGGTTAAGCATTTATTGGATAGCTTAAGTATCCTAAATGATTTGCCTGCAGGTCGTTTATTGGATATCGGTACGGGTGGTGGCATGCCGGGCATGATCATTGCACTGTGTCAGCCTGAACGTGAATGTGTGCTTTTAGATGCCAACGGTAAAAAAATTCGATTCTTAAAACAATTTATTGCTGACTTAAAACTAAAAAATGTCATTGCGGTACAAACACGTGTCGAAAATGAAGACAGCATTAATGAACTGGGGCAGTTTGATGTGATTACCAGTCGTGCTTTTGCATCGTTAACGGATTTTGTGGATGCGTCTAAACCGTATATGCATGCGCAAAGTATTATCGCGTCGATGAAAGGCTTAATTCCTGAAGAAGAAGTTGAAACACTAAAAAGTGATTTCAAGATTGATATCGTTGCATTAAAAGTTCCACGACTTGATGAGCAGCGTCATTTAATTTTTCTTAAACGTATTTAAAATTTTCAAAGGACTGGGGTTACCATGGCTCAAATTATTGCGATTGCAAACCAAAAGGGTGGCGTAGGTAAAACCACAACGGCTGTGAACTTGGCTGCATCTTTAGCCATATTAAAAAAACGAGTTTTACTTGTGGACATGGATTCACAAGGCAATGCCACGATGGGTTCGGGCATTCAAAAAAATGATTTGTTGTATTCAGTCACGGATGTCTTACTTGGTGAAGTGCCGATTGAAACCGCTATTTATAAAGCGGAAGTGGGCTATAAGGTTTTAGGTGCAAACCGTGACTTAGCTGGCGTTGAGCTTGCAATTGCAGATCAAGACGGTCGTGAGTTTATTTTACGTGAAGCATTGGCAAGCGTCGAAAAAGACTTCGACTATATTATTGTCGATTGTGCACCAAGTTTAAGTTTGATCACTGTCAATGCACTTGCAGCGGTACGTGCTGTGCTGATTCCAATGCAGTGTGAATATTATGCCCTAGAAGGTTTGGCTGACCTAACCCAAACCATTGACCGTATTCAGCAAGCTTTAAACCCAGATCTAGAGATCGTGGGTGTGCTTCGTACCATGTACGATGCGCGTAATGCCTTAACACGTGATGTGTCTGCTGAGCTTGAACAATACTTCGGTCAGAAACTTTATGACACGGTCATTCCGCGTAATATTCGTTTGGCTGAAGCGCCTGCGCACGGTTTACCAGTGATTTATTTTGAAAAAAGCTCGAAGGGTGCAGTTGCTTATTTGAACTTGGCAGCTGAGATGTTAAAAAAAACCAAAGTAAAAAAAGGAACTAAAGCATGACCGTAAAAAAACGCGGACTGGCTAAAGGTCGTGGTCTGGATGCCTTACTCGGCTCAATCCAAAAAGAAAAACTACAGCTCGAAGCAAAAGCTTTAGATCATGGACAGTTAAAACAAATTGATGTGCATTTATTGAAACGTGGTGAGTATCAACCGCGTCGTTTCATTAAAGAACAAGATTTACAAGAACTTGCTGCATCGATTGAAAAGCATGGTGTCATGCAGCCAATCGTCATTCGTCCTGTCGAAGATGAAAAGCATCCCTACGAAATTATTGCTGGTGAGCGTCGTTGGCGTGCGGCTCAGCTTGCAGGTTTAACCGAAGTTCCTGCCATTGTTCGTGACTTGAGTGATCAAGTGGCAATTGCATTGGCATTGATTGAAAACATTCAACGTCAAGATTTGAACCCAATCGATCAAGCCATGGCTTTGCAACGCTTCCATGACGAATTTGGTTTAAGTCATCAAGAGATTGCTGACACGGTCGGTAAAGCACGTACCACGATTAGTAACTTGCTACGCCTCTTGTCTTTAGCGGATCAAGTCAAAGACTTTATGCAGCAAGGTTTGCTCGATATGGGGCATGCACGTGCGATCTTGACGTTAAAAGCCAAAGATCAGCTTAAAGTTGCTGAAATGGTGATTGAAAAAAGTATGTCTGTACGTCAAACCGAACAATTTGTTCGTGATTTGAATGCACCAAAACAACAAAAAGCTAAACCAATTGTTTCATCAGACATTCAACAACTGACACAACGTCTCTCTGATCGTTTCAGTGCAGACGTGAAAATTGATCATAATAAACAAGGGAAAGGCAAGCTGGTGATTAGCTACCATACTCTTGAAGAGCTAGATGGCATTTTAAATATTTGTCTAGCTGAATAATTTTTAAATTCGATTTATTGGGGAAAATCAAATGTGGGAATTAGTCAAAGCGGGCGGGTGGTTAATGATCCCGCTCGTCATTTGTTCGATCTTTACGGTAGCCATTACCATTGAGCGCTTTATTCGTTTAAAGAAATCAATGGTGTTACCAAAAGACTTGATGATGAATGTAAACACATCGGTGAAAGATGTGGTGCAGCAGCTAAAGCAAAGTCCAACTTTACAACAAAGTACATTGGGTCGTGTATTGGGCGCAGGTTACGCTAGTAAAGATCAAAACGAGCAATATGCACGTGCGCAAATGGAAGTCACAGCGTCACAAGAAATTGGTTATTTAGAAAAAAATATCAACTTTTTGGGCACTTTAAGCGCTGTTGCACCTTTACTAGGTTTGTTGGGTACGGTGATCGGTATTATTGAAGCATTCTTAATGATTGATATAGGCACCAATAGTGATCCAGTGTTGATGATGCCGGGTATTTCTAAAGCCTTGATTACCACTGCTGCCGGTATGTTAATTGCTGTACCTGCATTATTTGCACATCGCTATTTCCAACGTTTGGTTCAGGAATATGTGGCTGAGTTAGAACAGCAGTCGACGTTATTTCATGCCGCTTTGTTTTATAAAAAAACACCTGAAGTAGAAAGTCAGGACATTCAGAAAGCCAGCTGAGTGGAGACTGCGCATGAAATTTAAACGTCGTCAGGTTGAAGATATTCATATCAACCTCACACCGATGATTGACTGTTTGATGTTCATTTTGGTGTTCTTGTTGCTCTCGACTACCTTTAACCAGATGAGTCGAATGAACCTGACTTTGCCAGATGCACAGGGTGTTCCACCTAAAAACTATGATCAAAAGATTGAAGTTGTGGTGGATTCAACAGGACATTATTCTGTCAATGGTCAGTCATTGGCCAGTAAAGAAGTCTCTGATTTGAATACTGCAATTAAACAGACAGCCAATGATCGTCGTGATTTAATGTTTGTGATTGCCGCAGATGCAAAAGCAACACATCAAGATGTGATTCGGGTGATGGATGTTGCAGGTCAACTTGGATTTGTGAATGTCAACATCAGTACTAAAGTTCCAACTCGAGGTTATTAGTGAAGCACGATTTTAAGGTCTATTTACGCCTATTAAGTTATTTAAAACCTTTTTGGGGAATCGGCCTGCTGGTTTTGCTTGGTTTCGGTATTAATGCTGCGACAGAAGTTTCTGTCGCAAAATTATTGGAACGCATTATTGAAGCCATTCAAAACAAAGATCAAAGCTTTACAACCTTATTTCCACTCTTGGTGGTTTTATTGATGTTCTTCCGTGGACTCGGTTTGTTCATGGGGGGATACTTTACCGCAGTGATTTCTCGAAACTTAATCTTTAATATTCGTCAGCAAGTGTTCGCAAAACTCATGCGTTTGCCTTCGCAATATTATTTAGATAATTCGAGCGGTCATATCACTGCAAAAATTATGTATAACGTTGAACAGTTGACGGCAGCATCATCTGAGTCACTGAAAACGATTGTACAACAGGGTCTGATTACCATCGCATTATTGGGTTATTTGCTGTATACCAACTGGCGTTTAACTCTATGTATTTTAATTTTTGGCCCAATTATTGGGCTGATCATTCGTAAAGCGTCGAAACGCATGCGTAAATTATCCATGCAAGTACAAAGTACCATGGGTGACGTTAACCATGTGGTGCAAGAGACAGTACAAGGCAACTTGGTAGTGAAGGGCTTTGCAGGGCAAGATTATGAACAAAAACGTTTTTATGAAAGCTCAATGGAGAACTTACGCCGCGGCTTAAAAATGGTTGTGGTGCAGCAACTCAATAGCCCAATTGTTCAGCTGATTATGTCGATCGCGCTCAGTATCGTGATGTATATCGCGCTACGCCCAGAGATTCTACAAGATACAACAGCAGGTGAGTTTGTAGCGTATATCACTGCCGCAGGTATGCTGAGTAAGCCGATTAAAACCTTAACGGATGTCAATGAAAAACTACAACGAGGCATGGCAGCAGCTTATTCAGTTTTTGAATTGCTTGATATGCCTGAAGAAGTAAATAACGGCACGCTGAAGCCTGCTTTGAAAGGTGATGTCGAATTTAAAAATGTTAATTTGATCTATGCCGATGGTCACCATGCGATTCATGACTTCAATTTAAAAGTGAATGCAGGGCAAACTGTTGCATTGGTTGGGCGTTCAGGTGCAGGTAAAACCTCACTGGTCAATCTGTTGGTGCGTTACCAAGAGGTATCCTCAGGCCAATTGTTGCTTGATCAGCATGATATTCACGACATAGAGCTCAATAGCTTGCGTACTCAGATTTCGATGGTCAATCAGCAAGTGGTTTTGTTTAACCGTACAGTGCGTGAAAATATTGCTTATGGTCAGCTCGAGCATGCAACAGATGAACAAGTCATTGCTGCTGCCAAAGCTGCATTTGCACATGATTTTATTATGGACTTACCGCAAGGTTATGACACACCATTGGGTGCCCAAGGTTTAAATCTATCTGGTGGACAACGTCAACGGATTGCAATTGCTCGTGCGATTTTGAAAAATGCACCGATCTTAATTTTAGATGAAGCGACCAGTGCGCTAGATAACGAATCTGAATTTTTCATTCAGCAAGCATTTGACGCTGCGATGCAAGATCGTACTACGATCGTGATTGCGCATCGTTTATCAACCATTGAAAATGCAGACTGTATTGTGGTGATGGATAAAGGGCGTATTATTGAACAAGGTTCGCATACGGAATTGATGGCACAACGTGGTGCATATTACCAACTTCATCAGCGTAATTTTGAGGAAAATTAAGTCATGTCTTTTACACAATTGATTCAGGATGCTTGGAATGAACAGGCAAAGTGGCTCGTTGTGTTTAGACCTTTGTCATGGCTTTATCGTGGCGGCTTTTTACTCAATAAAAAACTCTATCAATCAGGTATAAAGCAAAGCTATAAAGCGCCCATTCCAGTCATGGTCATTGGTAACATCACAGTCGGTGGAAGTGGTAAAACCCCTTTGCTCATTCACTTGGTTAGTTATTTAAATAGCTTAAAGCTGCGTGTTGGTGTGATCAGTCGTGGCTATGGTGGTCAAGGACCATTTCCGGCCTATGTGGATTTAGATTCGACGGCTGAAATCGTGGGTGATGAACCGAGCTTAATCGTTCAGTCTACAGGTGTGCCGATGGCGGTCGGTCCAAATCGCCAACAAAGTATTGAGTTGCTGCTATCTAAGCATGAATTGGATTTGATTATCTGTGATGATGGTTTGCAGCATTGGGCGCTTCAACGCCAGTTGGAGTGGATCGTACTGGATAATAACCGTGGTTTAGGCAATGAAAAATTATTACCTGAAGGTTATTTGCGTGAACCGAAAAAGCGCCTTGCCAGTGGAACGGTCATTGAGCATTCAGCAGATCCAAGTTCTCCACTGAATATGCACCTAGAAGCGGCGCAGCCTTATTTGCTCAATAAAGATCTTGTGACGACATTTGATGCAAATAAAGATTTTTATGCCGTAGTGGGTATCGGTTTTCCGCAACGATTTTATAAAACCCTAGAAAACATGGGGATTCATCAATTTCAATGTCATGAATTCCCAGATCATTATGAATATGAACTGAGTGATTTGCAGTTTGAAGATGCGAATCCCATCATTACCACTGAAAAAGATGCAGTAAAAATTTTAGCGATCCTCAAAAATAATCCAGATTTTAAAAGAGAAATATGGGTTGTTCCTGTAGATGCAGTGTTATCACCTGCGTGTTATGAAACTTTGCATGCGCAGTTGAAACAACTGGGTCTGAAACTTCCCGAAGGCATTTAATTTATGAAACATATTGTTATTCCTGCACGTTTTTCAAGTTCACGTTTACCGGGTAAGCCTTTACTTGAAATTCATGGTCGTCCGATGATTTTACGTGTGGTCGATCAAGCCAAAAAAGTTGCAGGATTCGATGATCTTTGTGTCGCTACAGATGATGAGCGTATTGCAGCAGTGTGTCGTGCAGAAGGGGTTGATGTGGTACTGACCTCTGCAGAGCATCCATCAGGGACAGATCGTTTAAGTGAAGTTGCATGCATCAAAGGTTGGGCGAGTGATGACATTATTGTCAATGTGCAAGGTGATGAACCTTTGCTTCCCGCTCAATTGGTAAAACAAGTTGCACAATTACTTGTTGATCAACCGACATGTTCGATGTCGACGCTCTGTGAGCCGATTCATAGTCTAGATGAGTTTCAACGTGACAGTATCGTCAAAGTGGTGATGTCAAAGCACAATCAAGCGCTGTATTTTAGCCGTGCGACTATTCCTTATGACCGTGATGGTGCAAAGCAAGCTGAACAAACCTTGCATGATCAGGCTTATCGTCATTTAGGCCTATATGCATACCGCGTAAAACTCCTACAAGAATATGTCACTTGGGATATGGGTGTGCTGGAAAAATTAGAAAGCCTTGAACAATTACGCGTTTTGGAAAATGGTCACCGTATTGCCATTGCTGTGGCAGAAGCGAACCTTCCACCGGGCGTAGATACTCAAGCTGACCTTGATCGTTTGAACCAAATGGATGTTTCGAACTTCGAATAAGGTTAAACGATTTATGCAAAATGAAATTGTGGCGCAAGTGTACCCTTGGCAGAAAAATACATGGAATACATTAACCAGCCGTTTTCCACAATTGGGACATGGCGTGCTTTTGTATGGCAAAAAAGGCTGTGGTAAAGAGGCATTTGCAAAACAATTTCTTGCATGGGTGCTGTGTCAAAAACGTGATGAGCGAACTGAGCCGTGTGGTGAGTGCGGGAGTTGCCAGTGGTTAAAGTCAGATACACATCCAAATTTTGTCCATATCAGTACAGATGAAGACAATAAAAAGCAAAACGCCAAAATTAAAATCGAGAAAATTCGTGATTTATTGCCTTTTGTACAGCAAACCGTAGACGGTTGGCGAGTTGTGTTGATTGAGCCTGCTGAAGCATTAAACATTGCATCATCAAATGCATTGCTGAAAACATTGGAAGAGCCGGGCGAGCGGATTGTGATTATGTTATTGGCAGAGCATTATTTGAAATTGCCGGCAACCATTCGCAGTCGAATGCAGCACTATGCATTGGATCGTATTGAACCGGAACAATCACAGCAATATTTACAGCAGCATTTGCCCGATAGTGGTGAAACCCAGCGCAAAGTTCTCATGAACTTAGCTAGTCAAATGCCATTACAAGCGATTTCATTGGCAAGTAGTGAATGGCTAAATATGCGCCAAGAGTTTCTACAAGATTGGCAAAAACTTGTGACACAAAAAAATATGCCGATGGCAATTGCGACCAAGTGGAATAAAGCTCTGAGTTTTAGTGATTTTAGTCAAATGTTTGAATACTTGTTGTCCGATATAATTTGTGTCAAGCTAAATCAATCCATAAAAAATATAGATTTGGATTTTGGGGTGTTGGCAGAGCAATATTCGCTCGAAACACTCTTTGGGATTTATACAGAATTACAGCAGTCTAAGCGGTTCATCGAGCAGAACGTACAGGGGAATCTGGTCGTAGATGAGCTTAGCATCAAACTGATGAATGTTTAATTAAGGGGAAACATCATGCAACCACGTATGGGCGGGATCGTTCACGCTAATATTCCAGATGTGGAAACACTTTTTGCGAGCTACATGCCTTATGTCGTTGGTGGCGGTTTATTTGTGCCATCAAAGCAAGCTGTGAAAATGGGTGATGAGGTTTTCTTATTGGCGACTTTGCCTGAACAAAGTATAAAAATTCCTTTGACAGGAAAAGTGATTTGGATTTCGCAAAAGCAAAATGGCATTAAACCACAAGGCTTTGGAATTCAATTAAGCGGCGAAAAAGGCGTTTATTTCAAAACAGAAGCAGAACGTTTACTTGCAGGGCTTAAATCTGAGGGGCGTAGAAGTTACACTATGTAGTTACAACAGTGAAGACTTGTAGGTACATATTGTGTTTGTAGATACCCATTGCCATTTAACCATGCTTGACTTAAGCCCTTATGAGGGTAATTTAGATCTTGCATTGGATCAGGCTCGTCAAGCCGGGGTCTCAAAATTTATGAGTATCTCGGTTGATCTAGATGACCATATCGAACTTTCAAAAATTGCTTCACGTCATGCCGATGTGGGTTATTCCGTTGGGGTACACCCATGTGAAGATCCTGCAACGATGGCTCGGGCAACAGAAGAATATCTCATTGAATTAGCACAACCTGAAAAGGTTTGGGCGATTGGTGAAACAGGGCTGGATTATTTTCATAGTACAGACTTTATTGCAGAGCAAAAAGAATGCTTTGCCCGCCATATTCACGCATCACAAGCTGTAAAAAAACCAGTGGTTGTTCATACCCGTTCTGCAAAGCATGATACGGTGGATATTATCCGTGCAGAGAAATCTACTCACGGTATTTTGCATTGTTTTACTGAAGATTGGGAAACGGCAAAAGCTGTCTTAGATTGTGGATATTACGTGTCATTTTCAGGCATTGTTTCTTTTAAAAATGTACAAGATTTGCGTGATGTGGCCAAGCAAGTACCACTGGATCGAGTGCTGATTGAAACTGATAGTCCATACCTTGCACCGATGCCCTATAGAGGAAAGTCTAATGAACCAAAATACGTTCCCTATGTAGCCAAAGCCTTAAGTGATGTATATGATAAGTCAATTGAAGAGATGGCTTTCATTACAATGCAAAACTTTGAAAATCTCCTCAATCTTAAGTAAATAATTTGAATTGATATAAGAGTAAGAGAGTATAGGGTGAAGATGGATCGTCAAGCTCAGTTTAGAGCAAGAGAAGCATTAATTTTCCAAGTGGCAGAGCAACTGCTATTGGAAAATGGCGAAGCAGGGATGACACTAGATGCGCTAGCGGCAGAACTCGACTTGGCAAAAGGGACGTTATATAAACATTTCCAAAGTAAAGATGAACTATATATGTTGCTCATTATTCGTAATGAACGCATGTTATTGGAAATGATTAAAGACACCGACAAAGCTTTTCCTGAACACCTTGCTTTCTTTATGTTGCATCACTTACATCACCCAGAACGTACAGTGTTGTTTCACCAAATTGAAGAGCGTTTATCGACAACGGGTGTGGGTATTCAGCACTTGTTTAGTGAACTATATCAAGTGCGCAAACAACGCCTACGATTGATCATTCGTATGACTGAGCGTTACTTGGAGTCGATTCAAAGTAGCATGCCAGTACGTGATTATCTTGCTTCGATTTGGTCACTTACACATGGTGCTGCAGCAATTTTGAACTCTAGTTTTTATCAGCGTTATTTGGGTTCAAGAGACACCTTGCGGGTTGCTTATATTGATCAAGCCTTGGCCTTACCAAAACAAGTGCATGCGGTTGCTCAATTCGCTTAAAGGCTGCTTATGAAAATAGCATCACCATCATCGGTTCGTGGCTTCACCCTCGTAGAATTGATGGTGGTGATTGTGATTATGGGCATCATGGCCTCATTGGTGCTTTTGAATATCGGTGGAACAGATCAACGCAAAGCCATGCAAGCACGCGAAGTGTTTGTGATGGATCTGAAACGAATTTTACGCGATGCAAATGATCAAGCTTTGATATTGGCCTTACAGCAAAACGCTGGAACGGATGTCAACACGCAAAGCTATGCGGTACAAGAATATTTACCAGAACAAAAACGTGTAGAAAATAGTATTTTAAATCAGAATAATAAATGGCAAAACTATAAAGATTTTGAAACCCGAGTATTACCTGAAAATGTCTCTTTTACGATTCAGCCTTTAGATCAGCAGTATGCAAATGCCAATAATGATGATTTGTTAAATACCAATGCACCCAAGTTGATTTGGTTGGGCAATGGTGAGGTAAAGCCTGTGCGTATACAGTTTTATTTTGAAGAACGTCCCATTGGTAATGAAATCGAAATCGATCATTTAGGGAAAGTTAATGCGGGCTAAAGGGTTTACGCTACTTGAAGTCATGGTGGCATTGGCGATTTTTGCGACTGCGGCAATGGCTTTGTCTAATGTTGCGATGCAATATACACAGTCGACAGCACACGCAATTTTAAGAAATAAAGCACAATTTGTCGCGTTGAATGAAATCGCTAAGATGGAAATCAATCGTGAATGGATGACGGGTACTGCATCTAAACAAGTCACTGAACAAGGCGAACAATGGCAAATTGACAAAAAAGCCCAAGCCACCATTAGTCCAAATGTACAACGGATTGATATCCAAGTGAGTTTGATGAATGCTGAAACAGGCGATGTTGAAGCAGGGATTAGCAGTTTGGTGTTCTTTAACTATAAGGCTCCGTTGGATGAAAATAATAACTAGAAAAAAACGTACATCTCAAGATATGCCTGTGCTTGTACAGCAAGGAATGAAGAATCAAGCAGGATTTACCTTAGTTGAGCTTTTGGTTGCGATTGCTATTTTCGCAGTGCTGTCTGCTTTGGGTTGGAAGGTTTTTGATTATGTCTCGAAAGTGAAGGAACGAAACGCAACCCATGAGGCAAGGCTTAGTCAGTTGCAAGATGCCCATCAGCAAATTCTCAGAGACACAGTACAAGCTGTGCCCTTAACTGCCAATATTAATGGAGATATTCAACCAGCGTTAGTATTGCAAAATGGCCGATTTAATTTCAGTAAGACAGGTGTCACTGATCCATTAAATCAGGGCATTGCACCTGACGAGCGAGTGGAATATCAATACAAAGCTGATGAAAAAAAATTGTATCGGCTAAAATTTAAAAATCTCAACCAAACGGGGCATGATCAGCCAGATTCGAGTGTTTTACTGGATAATATTGAACAATATAAAATCACGGTACTCAATCCAAATGAGTTGGACAGTTGGCCAGATTCAGCTGCAGATATGAATAATGAAAAAACCATACAACTGTTACCACGCGGCATTAGGATGCAACTCACAGTCGATGGGACAGACTATGAATGGCTATTCAGTTTGTTAAATACTGATTTTTTATTGGATAAAAATAAGAATGGTTAACGGTCAGGTTGTGGGGTCATTTGAAGTTCGGAGTTGCTTATGAAACAGCAACGCGGCATTGCTTTATTAACCATCCTGATGATGGTGGCTTTGGCAACCATTGTTGCAGCAGGCATCGCAAAACAACAAGCCAATACTTCTGAAAATACCGCCTACGTGATGCGCCAAAATCAATCGATGTTATATGCGAAAAGTGCCGAAGCATTTTTTGCCGAACTTCTGGTAAATGATGCTGAAAATGCAGGGCAGGTGGATCATTTACAAGAAAATTGGGCTCAGCCCATGCCTGCTTTTCCAGTGGAAGGTGGAACTGTTGCAGGTGTGCTCCAAGATGAATCTGGCAAATTTAACCTCAATAGTTTGGTTTCAGAGGAGGGTGTGGTAAATGACAAAGCAAAGTTATGGTTTGAAAAAATATTGCAGCGTGTTGGTTTACCCGCAGAATTAAGTCAAGCTGTGATCGATTGGCAAGATGAAGATGATGAGACCTCTGGCCCGATGGGAGCTGAACTGGCGTACTATCGTGGTTTAAATAATGCGGCACTACCGCCAAATGCAAAATTTCATAGTGTGGAAGAGTTGAAATCAGTCCGTGGTTTTGAAGGTGCTCAATATAAACTGATTGCACCCTATGTGAGTAGCTTGCCCTCGCATGAAACAACGGTAAACATTAATACCGCTCCTGCATTTTTGTTGGCAACCATGGATGATCGTTTAGATGTCAATGCAGTCGAACAAGCTTTGCAACAAAAAGCTGCCAAATTTGAACATTTTGAAAATATCAATGATTTATGGGCAATGGAGCCATTTGCACAGGTGAGCACAGAAAATCGAGAAGTTTTAAACTCACAATTGGGTGTGCAGTCGAACTATTTTAAAGCGCAAATTGAAATTATTTTAAATGAAAGAAAGCGTCAATTTACCAGTGAGTTAGTGCGAAAAGATAAAGATGTATATGTGGCTTTTCGCAGTATGGCACCATTTTAGGTCTTAAAGGTCGCTAAATTTTCATGATGCCTTTTCCCAATTGTGCTGAATAGCAAAATTAATGCCTCTTGTTAGACTTTTGCATTATAATCTCTAAGAACCCATAGATTATTTGATTGCATTACGACACATGTTAATTCGTAAGTTATTTAAGTTTGAAAACGCGCATATCGTGCGTAATTGCACGTCAGACCGTTGCAAACGTTCCATTCATGGACACAGTTATAAAGTCGAACTATTACTTAAAGCGTCGAAACTTGACCATGGACAAATGGTTTACGATTTCGGTTTGCTCAAAGGGGTAATTAAAGACTTATTTGACAGTTTTGATCACGCGATTTGTTTTTGGCAACATGATGATGCCGAGTACATTCGTGCCTGCAAGCAGTTCAGCGCACGTTGGGTTCAACTACCCGTATCGCCTTCAGCAGAACAGTTTTCACGGATCTTCTTTTACTTGGCACAACAAGTTCTAAAATCAACAGAAACTCAAAATGGTGAGGGTGATGTTGAAGTGTATTCTGTGATCGTACATGAGACGGACACAGGCTATGCGCAAAGCTTTTTAGAAGATATCGACAACGCACAAATGGGGCTGTTGCAGTTAGATCAAATCGTCTTTTCCGAACAGGTTCAGTCGGAATGGAACGATCCCCAGATGTATGAAAAATTAAAACAGGGTCAAAAATTTTTAAACCCTGCAGTTGATTTACAAGTTAAAATTTAAGTAAATATTTGGTTTTATTAGGATTAGTTAACAGTGATGTCTTTAACAGAAGAGCAACAAGCAAAACTCGCTAAAGTGCAGCTTGATGCTAGCTGGAAATATGGCCTAAGTGAGTTTCTGCTTAGCCCCCGCATGGATGAGTTAAAAGACTTTCTGCTACAACAAATCAAACAGGATAAAGTGATTTATCCACCGAATCCGCTGATTTTTAATGCCTTAAACACGACGCCTATGGCGAATGTAAAGGTGGTGATTTTAGGCCAAGACCCGTATCATGGGCCAAATCAGGCACATGGCTTGAGTTTTTCGGTACAAAAGGGGGTTGCATTACCACCTTCTTTACGTAATATTTTCCATGAGTTAAATACCGACCTTGGGGTACCTGTGTCAAAACATGGGGACTTAACACGCTGGGCAGAACAAGGTGTTTTGCTTTTAAATGCGGTACTGACTGTTGAGGCTGGGCAACCAACTTCACATCAAAAACGTGGCTGGGAAGATTTTACAGACCATGTGATTGATGTTTTAAATGAGCAACGTGAGCATATTGTCTTTATTTTATGGGGGGCATATGCACAGCGTAAGGGACAACGCATTGACCAAAATAAGCACTTGGTGCTAAAAGCCGCGCATCCATCACCTTTGGCTGCAAACCGCGGTGGTTTTTTTGGTTGTAAGGTGTTCTCAAAAAGTAATAATTATCTTAAACAAAATGGCATTGAGCCAATAGACTGGCAGCTGGACGCATGACTTATTCTCCCGTTTCAAAAAATTATCACCCAGATCTGATTGTTGAAGAAGCGAAAAAGGGCTGGCGCATTGTTCGCCTGAATCGCCCAAAATCGCTTCATGCATTAGATGAATCTATCTGTACAGCGTTGCTTGAAGTCTTTCAGGACTTTCAACACGATGATGCAGTAAAAGCGATTTGGTTAGATTCCACTACGCCGAAAGCATTTTGTGCAGGTGGCGATGTACGCAAATTGCGACAATTGGTGGTCAATGATGAAGTTGAAACGGCGAATAAATTCTTTGAACAAGAATATGCCCTAGATTTGCTGCTGCATAACTATGCAAAGCCGATTTTGGTTTGGGGCGAAGGTTATGTCATGGGAGGTGGTTTAGGTCTATTTATGGCTGCACCTTTCCGTTTGGTGACACCTTATTCACGTTTAGCAATGCCTGAGATTAATATCGGTTTGTATCCAGATGTTGGTGCGACGCGTTTCCTCGCTGACCGTGGTGCCATTGGATTGTTTACTGGGTTAACCGGCTCGATTATGACCGCAGCTGGTGCTTATGGTATCGGCTGGGCAACGCATATTTGTGATGCTCAGCGTGATAATGTACTTGAAACTGTCATTAATATTGATTGGGATCATTATCCAGCGGGCGATTTTCGTGCCATTGATGACACTTTAAATAGTATGCATCGTCCTGTGGGGCCGGGGCCATTACAAAACTCGTTAGATGTGATTCAAAGTGTGTGCCGTGGGCATAATTTTGAACATGACTATGAATCAATTATTGGTTTAAGTGATGCGCGCAGTGATTGGTTACGCCAAGCCAGTGAAAATCTACAAAAAGGTTCACCTGCAACCGCCGCATTAACATGGTTGTTGTGGCAGTGGGGCAAGCAAGTGCATTCTTGGAATGAAGTGTTTGAACTGGAAACCCAAATTTCGGATTGGAAAATTCGTCATGCGGACTTTGTGGAAGGTGTGCGCGCCCGCCTAGTCGATAAAGACCTGTCTCCAGAATGGAAAAAAGGTACAGATCTTTCCCTCAAAGGAATTCTGGCTGATGAGCCTCCTGTAACCAATATTGACAGTTGGAATGCGCTGTTAAGACAGTATGGTGTAATTTAATTAATTGATGTCTGAACCAAACTTATATAGTGATGAACATTGGATGCAGCTGGCTTTCGAGCAGGCTGCACAAGCTGCAGAATTGCAAGAAATTCCTGTAGGCGCAGTCATTGTGAGTCAAAATCAAGTCATAGGTGCAGGGTTTAATGCGCCGATTTCTCTGAAAGATCCCACCGCACATGCGGAAGTACAAGCTTTGCGTCAAGCTTGTTTAAATATCGATAATTACCGTTTACCTGATGATGCAACTTTATATGTGACCTTGGAGCCTTGCACAATGTGTGTGGGTGCTTTGGTCCATTCAAGAATTAAACGCGTGGTATTTGCGACGACTGAGCCTAAAGCAGGTTCTTTAGTGAGTTCGCGTCAATTGTTAAATTCAGGCTACTATAACCATATCTTTGAGTTTGAGCATGGTTGCCTGCAAGCGCAATGCTCCCAACAATTAAGTGATTTTTTTAAAATGCGTCGTGAACAAAAACGACTGATGAAGTTACAGGAAAAAGCCACTTTGACTGAACTTCATTTAAAAAATCAAGTAAACTCTACTGACAATTAATATTGTCAAATAAAATAGGGTACACCATGAAATCCATTCAAGTAAAAAAAGAATTTAATGCACCGGTCGAGCAAGTTTTTGACTTACTTTCAAAACATTCGACCTATAACGTGGCTTTTGCACCGATTCAAGTGGTGCGCGTCAAAGATTCTGCAGATCCTGAACGTCCTGATGGTGTGGGTTCTGTACGTCGTATGGGCTTTGGGCCAGTGAAGCCGTTACAAGAGCAAATTACCTTGCTTGAGCCAAACCAACGCATTGAATATAAGATTATTAAAAACCCACTGGTGAAACATCATTTGGGTGTGATTCAATTCGAAGCGATTGATGCTGCGCGTACTTTAGTCACTTATACGATTGAATTACAGGCGCGTGCGCCATTCGTTAGTCAATTAATCCTTGCGCAACTGAAGTCAGCGATTAAAATTGGTTTTTCAAAACTTGCAAAAACCGTATAAACAAAAGTGGAAGAGCAATGACAGTTCAAATCATTACAATTGATGGCCCAAGTGGCTCAGGTAAAGGAACATTGGCAGCAAAAATTGCGGCACATTATCAGTTCCACTTACTCGACTCAGGTGCGTTATATCGTCTGTTGGGATTGTCATTGCATAAGCAAGACTTAATTGATGCATTAGACTCAAAGCTCGATGAATGCGTAAAAATTGCAACAAATTTAGACATACAATTTGTGACAAATGAAGCAGGTGTTTCGGTGCTTTTAGATGGTGAAGATGTCTCAAAAGTTATCCGTACTGAGAGAGTCGGAGAGTTTGCCTCAAAAGTTGCTGCAATTCCTACACTTAGAACTGCGCTTTTAGAACGTCAGCATGCCTTTGCCCAAGCACCTGGTTTGGTTGCAGATGGCCGTGATATGGCAACCACGATTTTCCCACAAGCTCAAGCGAAGATTTATTTGACAGCTTCCGCACAGTCACGTGCTGAGCGCCGTGTAAATCAGTTGCAGGCTATGGGCGTGGATGTTAAAATAAACGACATTTTAGCTAATATCGAAGCGCGTGATAAGCGAGATATGGAACGCACAGTCGCTCCACTCAAGCCTGCGCCAGATGCCTATTTTATTGATAGTTCAACTTTGAGTATTGATGAAGTATTCACGCTGATGACGAATTACATCGATCAGCAATTAGCAAACTAAAGAATTTTCAGCAGAAGCATAGCTTGATCAGTCTTATACGGACTATGTAGACGCTTAATTAAACCGGCCTTGTCTGATCCAAGACCGCTGACTTTACTAGGTATATCATGACCGAATCTTTTGCAGCCCTCTTTGAAGAAAGCGAATTAAACCTCAACGTTGAAAAGGGTGCTGTCATCCAAGGCGTTGTAGTAAACATCGATTCTGACTGGGTAACAGTTGACACTGGCCTTAAATCAGAAGGTATTGTTGACCGCGCTGAATTCTTAAATGAACAACGTGAACTTGAAGTTCAAGTTGGCGACACTGTTGACGTAGTTGTTGAAGCTCTTGACAACGGTATGGGTCAAACAGTTTTATCACGTGAAAAAGCTAAACGTGCTGAAACTTGGACTAAACTTGAAAAAATCTTTGAAGACGGCGAAATCGTTACTGGTGTTATCTCTGGTAAGGTTAAAGGCGGTTTCACTGTTGACATCGGTCCAGTTCGTGCGTTCCTTCCAGGTTCTTTAGTTGATACTCGTCCTATTCGTGATACTACTCACTTAGAAGGTAAAGAGTTAGAATTTAAAGTAATCAAACTTGATGCTAAACGTAACAACGTTGTTGTATCTCGTCGTGCTGTTATGGAAGCTGAATCTTCAGCTGACCGTGAAGCTCTTCTTGCTCAGCTTGAAGAAGGTCAAACAGTTACTGGTACTATCAAAAATCTTACTGACTACGGCGCGTTCGTTGACCTTGGCGGTATTGATGGTCTTCTTCACATCACTGACATGGCTTGGAAACGTATCAAGCACCCTTCAGAAGTTGTTGAAGTTGGTCAAGAAGTTACTGTTAAAGTACTTAAATTCGACCGCGAACGTAACCGCGTATCTTTAGGCCTTAAACAATTAGGCGAAGATCCATGGTTAGCGATCATGAACCGTTACCCTAAAGGTTCTATCGTTAAAGCTCGTGTAACTAACTTAACTGACTACGGTTGCTTCGCTGAAATCGCTGAAGGCGTTGAAGGCTTAGTACACGTTTCAGAAATGGACCACACTAACAAAAACATCCACCCATCTAAAGTTGTTCAGATCGGTGACGAAGTTGACGTTATGGTTCTTGAAGTTGATGAAGAGCGTCGTCGTATTTCTCTTGGTATCAAACAAACTCGTGCTAACCCATGGGAAGAGTTTGCTAAAGAACACGACAAAGGTGAAAAAGTTTCAGGTACGATCAAGTCAATCACTGACTTCGGTATCTTCATCGGTTTACCAGGCGGTATCGATGGTCTAGTTCACTTGTCTGACATTTCTTGGAACGAACAAGGCGAAGAAGCTATCCGTCGTTACAAGAAAGGTGACACAGTTGAAGCGGTTATCCTTTCAGTAGACGCTGAAGGCAACCGTATCAGCCTTGGCATCAAACAAATGAACAGCGATCCGTTCAACGATTTCTTAGCTGCTAACGAACGCGGTGCGCTTGTTAAAGGTACTGTAACTGCAGTTGACGCTAAAGGCGCTACTGTTAAGTTAGCTGACGAAGTTGAAGCGACTCTTAAAGCATCTGAAATCAACCGCGACCGCGTTGAAGATGCAACTAAGTTCCTTGAAGTTGGTCAAGAAGTTGAAGCTAAAATCATCAACGTAGACCGCAAATCACGTTCTATCAACTTGTCTATCAAAGCGAAAGACGAAGCTGAAGAAAAAGAAGCAGTAGCTAACTTGAACAAGACAGCTACAGCAACTTCAGACAATGGTCCTAAGACTATTGGTGATTTGATCAAAGCTCAAATGAACCACTAAGTAAGTGTTTGAATTGTATTGTTAATGTAAATTAATTAATATATTTTACACAATTACTGTAACGGTAGCGTAGTAAGTGATTATTACGCTACCGTTTTGTATTTAAACAGGTTATTATCAGGAAACTGATCCTAGGTAGCTTGATAATTAAAGAGGTCGCAGATGACTACTGAAGCACTTAATAAGTCTGACTTAATAGAGCGTATTTCTCTTAAAAACCCACACTTAGCTGAACCCTTAGTGGAAGAGGCCGTTAAGATAATGATCGATCAAATGATCGAAGCTTTGTCTACAGACAACCGAATAGAAATCCGTGGTTTTGGTAGTTTTGCATTACATCACCGTGAACCACGTGTGGGTCGTAACCCAAAAACAGGTAAATCAGTTGAAGTGGCAGCAAAAGCTGTACCGCACTTTAAACCTGGTAAAGCTTTACGTGATGCGGTAAACGAATCTGCAAACTAATTCAAAACATTGTTAGGGGTGTTTATGCGTTACGTATTGGTCGTAATTCTACTGGTCCTATTTGGATACTCATTGGCTTTGGTTCTACAAAACGGAACTGAACTTTCGGTCGATTTGTTGTTTACACAAGTGCCTGCAATGCGTTTAGGGCTTTTATTGCTATTAACCTTGTCATTAGGTTTGGTGTTAGGTCTTTTATTGGCAGTGCAAGTATTTCGAGTATTTCAAAATAACTGGGAAATTAAACGTCTACGTAAAGATATTGACCGCCTACGTAAAGAGCAAATTCAAACTGCTCAACTGGCTGCTGCTGAAGCGGCTGCACATACGCGTCATGAAAAGACAGTTTTAGATATTGATGCGAATGAGCGTCCTTCTAACCCGTTATAATTGGGTTTTAGAAGTAAATTAACTACTTTTATGAGTAGATTTAAATTTTATATTTAACACTCCGGTGGATCATCGGGGTGTTTTTTTATGGGCTGAAAAAATAAAACGCTTATCTCAAATAAAATAATGAGATAGCTCAATTCAAATTAATCATTTCAAATGACATGAGTTTTATGACTTTCTGATCAAGTTGAATCCATCTATAATGCACTAATTTTGTCAAAATGAAGGGTAAGTCTCTTGAGTATCATCGTTGCACTAGATGCTAAAAGCCAATATGACGCACTTACAATTGCAGAGCAGTTAGATCCTGCATTATGTCGAGTTAAGGTTGGTAAAGAGTTATTTACCCATGAGGGTCCAAGTGTCGTTAAGGCATTGCATGATAAAGGTTTTGAAGTATTTCTAGATCTAAAATTCCACGATATTCCAAACACTACAGCGCAAGCAGTTTGTGCAGCTGCGGATATGGGTGTGTGGATGGTGAATGTTCATGCTTCAGGTGGTCGTAAAATGATGGAAACCTGTGTTGAGCGTTTAAAGACGGGTAACTATAACACTCAGCTGATTGCAGTAACGGTATTAACCTCGATGGGCCGTGAAGATCTTGCGGATTTAGGTTTAGATGTTGAACCCTTTGAACATGTGAAACGTCTTGCGACTTTAACGAAAGAAAGTGGTTTAGATGGTGTAGTGTGTTCGGCACAAGAAGCAAAAATGCTGCGTGAAACTTTGGGTGCTGACTTTGCTTTAGTGACACCGGGTATCCGTCCAGCAGGTTCTGCTGCTGATGATCAAAAACGAATTGTGACACCTAAACAAGCCATGCTTGATGGTTCTACACATTTGGTGATTGGTCGTCCGATTACCAAATCGGACAATATGCGTCAGACTTTAAAAGATATTTTGGCGACTTTGTAAGAATCCCACCCGACCTCCCTTTGAAAAAGGGAGGAGAAAGTCCCTCTTTTTTAAAGAGGGATTTAGGGAGATTAAAATCGTTAAAGCACCGCCAATATACTCACCAATATAGGTGCAAGTACAGAAAGGATAAAGCCGCTGACCATGGCATGTGGAATAAAATCATTCCCACAGGCTTGTTTGACCATAGGTAGGGTGACATCCATAGCTGTTGCGCCCGCAGATGAAATTGCAGAGCGTGGGTAACGCCAGCCAATAATATACATAAACACAATCGCAAAGATTTCTCTGAATAAATCATTCATCAACGCAATACTACCTAGATGCGCATTTTTTAATTCAGTTACGACGATACCTGTCATCGAATAGAAACCATAGCCTTGTGACAGCATAATCAAATCTTTCAAGCTGATTTGTGGCAATAGATAGGCAGCAGCAAAAGCGCCCAAAAGTGAACCGACGATACAACCGAGTGGAACAAGTAGAATTTTCCAATTTAACCAAGAGCGATCGAGCGGTGAGTAGGCGAGATCAAGCCCAATCAGAAACATGAAGACTAAAAGTAGATCCCAAGTACTAATATGTGGCTGAAGACTAAAATGTGCTGCCATTTCGGCAAAAGCATAACCTAAACCTAATGCAATAAAAGCATAGCTAATATTGATGAGTGAGCTTGTCACTAACTGCATGGACACTTTGCCATGACTGGGTTTATAGCCTAAAAGCTTAAATAAAATATAGCAGCAAATAAAAGCACCCACTGAGGTCAATAGTGCAATAAGTACTGATGAAGAAAGGATTTGCAGAGGTGCTGGAATAGTGTGTAATGTTTCAGAAAATTCGATCGCAATCGCAAATAACAAAATATAAGTAAAATACGGCAGCAGTTTAAAGGCGATTTTTTCAAGCCAAGTGGGTAGGCGACGTGCAAGAATAAAACCAAGCCCTAAACAGGCCAAGAGCTGGAAAATCAGCCAGAAAGATTGCATACAAAAATAGGCAGATAATGAATACCTGCCTATTATGACCTGTTATTGCTTAAGCTGCATGACTAGATTTTGTTTTACTGAGGAGTCGAAAATCGGCTGGATTTATTTTTCGAGTAGCGAGCCAATATTTCCATGTATAAGTCGGCCAAAGTGCAAAATTTTTACCGCCATTTTGTTGATACCAACTCACACAGCCTGATTGCCAAACTGTTCCATCAAGCATGTCTTGTACATGAGTGTTAAATTGATCTTGCACCTGATCTTTGACGGCGATGGCTTGAACATTAGATTTTGAAACCAATTGCATCATTTGTAAGATGTAATCGACTTGTGCCTCAATCATAAATACCACTGAATTATGGGCAAGCATAGTATTGGGGCCTAATAATTGGAACAGGTTTGGAAAGCCTTTGGTGCAAATGCCATAAAAGCTTTCTGCGCCAGCTTGCCAAACTTGTTTGAGTTCTTGAGCATTTTCACCAATACATTCAAATGATTTTAAATAAATTCTTGGATCGGTAATAAAGCCTGTGCCATAGATCAGACAATCGATTTCACGGGATTTTCCATCTTTGGTAATAATGGCATTTTCAGTGATTTCTTGTATTGCATCACTGACCAATTCCACATTCGGTCGATTAAACGTTGGAAAGTATTTATTAGAAATTAAAATGCGTTTACAGCCCATGATGTAGTTTGGGGTTAGTTTCTTGGCAAGTTCAGCATCTTTCGCTTGATACTTAATATATAGTTCTGCCAGTTTTTGCGCATATTTCATGGTGGTTGGTTTAACAATTGGCACGACACGTGATTCGTTGGTCCAATACAGGCGAGCACGGTGAATTTTTCGAAACCAATCATATTTTTTAAATAGTGATTTTTCTAAACCATGATAACTACGCTCATCTCGTGGAATGACCCAAGCCGCTGTACGCTGAAAAACATACAGTTGCTTTGTTTGTGGTGCGATTTCAGGAATGTATTGGATGGCACTGCCGCCTGTACCAATAGATGCGACTTTTTTACCTTCTAATGGATATTGATGATCCCATTGCGAAGAATGGAACACTTTACCCTTAAATTTTTCAATGCCTGGAATATGTGGAATTTGTGGGACATGTAACGGGCCAGATGCAAAAATCACATATTGAGCGGTAATTTTAACGCCATCTTTGAGTTCTAAATGCCAGTCACAGGTTGATTCATTGTATTGGCTTGAAAGCACTTCACTGTTAAAGCGACAGAATTGTTTTAAATTATATTCACGGGTGACGTGTTGGATATAATCAAATATTTCCGGCGCTTCGGCGTAACGCTTTGACCAATCTGTTTTGGGTGCAAAAGAAAGTGAATACATATGTGATTGCACATCGCAGGCAGCGCCAGGGTAGCGGTTTTCACGCCAGGTGCCACCAAAATCATTGGCTTTTTCGAGGATTAGAAAATTTTGATTACCTTGTTGTAAAAGTCGTATCGCCATAGCAATGCCACCAAAACCGCCGCCGATGATGGCGATTTGCGTATGAATTTCCGAATTGGCTTTTGGGGTTTGCACTGTTTTTGTTTGCGCTTCCTGCATCATTTTTTTAATTCCAAGCGAGATTACAAACTAAGCATACTTGAGTTCATGATCAGAACAATATGATTGAGATGACAGAAAAATTGATCGAAACGGCAATGTTCATAATTGCAAATTTGTAGTAAAAAAGAAGAAATTTAATGTCATTTTACGATTTATGAAACGATCCATTCTAAGCCTGATGTATCTTGTACAAGGAATGCGTAAAGCAGGCGTAGATGTCGATCAACGTTTGCAAACTATCGGGCTGCGTGTCGATGCACTCGATCCTACTTCGGTGATTCATCCGAGTTTGGAGTGGGATGTACTGAAAGTCATTGGTAAAGATGTAGAACCTGAGCAAGGGTTATTTATTGGTCAGCATTATACATTGGCGGGTTATGGCCCGTTGCTGATGTTATTGGTCACCAGTGATACTTTACGCCAAGCTTTAAATCAGGGAATTCGCTTTCAACAGTTGACGCATCTAACTGGGCGTTTGAGTTTGCAAATCAGTCAGCATAAAGTGGCCTTATGTTATCAACCACAAGATGTGTATGCGACACTGGGTGCATTATTGGCGCATTCAGAGATTTCAGGAACTTATAAATTCATCCGTGATCTGTACAAAATGATGGGGCTATCTACGCCACAAGTTCAAATTGATTTGCCATTTGCTGAACCCAAAGATCCCGAAAAATTAAAAATGTTTACTGATTATTATGGCTCTCAAGTTCGCTTTGGTGCGCCATTTGCAGCATTTTGGTTTGATGAAGATGTTTTAGATATTCGTATTCCATCCGCCGATATTATTACTTTTCGATTATATGAGTCGAAATGTATCGCAGAGTTAGAACGTTTAAGTGCCGATGAAGATGCACCATCATTGGTTCAACGTGTGCAAGATTATTTGGAATTACAAAGTGGTGCGATGCCAAGTATGGCAGCAACTGCTCAAGCATTGAATTTGCCAGAAAGAACTTTGCGTCATCAATTGCAACAGTTAAATACCAGTTATAAGCAAATTCGTGAAGATATTATTAAAGATAAAGCACTCCGTATGATTGAATATAATGAATATTCAATTGAAATGATTGCAGAATTGCTCGGCTATTCAGAACCTGCGGCGTTTAATCATGCGTTTAAACGTTGGTTTGGGCATAGTCCGAGACAATATAATAAATAGCCAATGCGCTTTACTGCCAAAGTGTTATATCTTCGAGTTTATTCTTCGTTATAATTCATTTAGCCCAAAAAAGTATTTAATGATATGTCAGATTTTCAGTCACCACACAACACCGCATTTACTCCGATTTCACCGGCTGAGCGTTATGCTCAAGCCTTAGCATCTGGTCAGTTTTTACCAGATCAGGAACAGGCGCAAGCGGTGCATGAGTTGGATCGAGTTTGGCAAGAATTAATCCAACGTTTTAAGGCTTCTAAAAAAGCGTTTCGTCGTTTCCGTCGTCAAACTGCACCGAAAGGGGTGTATATGTGGGGCGGTGTAGGACGTGGTAAAACGTGGCTGATGGATCAGTTTTATGATTCTGTGCCATTTCGACGCAAAACACGTATGCATTTCCATCACTTTATGCAGTACGTACACCGTGAATTAAATAAGCTTTCAGGTCAGCGTAATCCACTAGACCTTGTTGCCGACCAAATTTATAAAGAAGCAGTCGTGATCTGCTTTGATGAATTCTTTGTATCCAATGTCACGGATGCAATGATTTTGAGTGATCTATTCCAAAAATTATTTACGCGTGGGATCACCCTTGTTGCAACATCTAACATCGCACCAGATGGTTTATATAAAAACGGGATCCACCGTGACCGTTTTATCCCAACCATCGAAATGGTAAAAAAGAACTGTGTGATTTTAAATGTAGACTCAGGCGTAGACTATCGTTTACGTGTATTGAAACAAGCGCAGTTGTTTAAGTCGCCTTTAACACATGAACATAAGTTGTGGATGGCACAGCGTTTTACAGCATTAACGCAAACCCAAACGGTTTCACAAGAGCCAATTATTATTAATCAGCGTATTGTAGAAACCATTGGTCATACGGAAGATGTGCTGTGGTGTGAATATTCTGAGCTTTGCCTAAAACCACGTAGCCCAGCGGACTTTATTGAAATTGCCAATATTTATAATACAGTCTTGGTGAGTAATGTGCCGCACATGACCGATTATTTGTCTGAAGGGACACGTCGTTTTATCTACTTGGTTGATGAATTTTATGACCGTGGGGTGAAGTTGTTGCTTACTTCAGAAGATACGATTATTGAATTATATCAAGGTGAAAAATTGGCATTTGAAATTGAGCGTACACGTTCGCGCTTATTGGAAATGCAATCTGATGATTATCTACATACCTCTCACCGCCAAATCAATGTAACAGAATCTACAGCAGAAAATTAAGCGTTTTTGTTGGAATAAAAAAAGAACGTCTTAATGGCGTTCTTTTTTTTTGATTTTTTGTTTTAGATAACATGTATAAATTAAGAAAAGCTGTGGAACGAACAATAGAAGTTAAAGCCAAGTCTCAAGATAAAAGCATCATTTAATAAGAAGCTAGACTGAATAATAATTCATCGATAAAAGCGTTAAATTTAAACTGATTGGTTGAAGTTGTAGCATCGACATTGGCAGCATTTCATGGCTTAATCGAGTGAGTTTGTTTGAGGCTTGGGTCTATTTGTTCAGTTTTAGAACAAAATTCTGCACTTAAGTCTAATTTCGACATTTCAAAAACTTTATACACTGTAAAAAGGTATTCAGGCTGATGATGACGTCGTATTTCTGATCTTTATTATGTTGAATGATGAGGGTATTTCATTACATAGAAAATGATCATTATTTAGGAATGTGATAGTACTATTCAGCAAAGTATAAATGGGTATACTAGAATCTCTTGTTATAAAAAATAGCAATATCAGGAAAGACAATGACTGCACGTATTCAAAAAGGCAAGTTAGCGATTGCTAAAGAACTTTACGATTTCATCGAAAATGAAGCACTACCGGGTTCAGGTTTAGACAGTGAAACTTACTGGAAAAACTTTGAACAAGTCGTTGTCGATCTTAGCCCAAAGAATAAAGCACTATTGGCTAAGCGTGACGACATTCAAGCTAAAATTGATGAATGGCACCGCAACAACAAATTTGAACTCGAAGCTTACAAAGCTTTCCTTACTGAAATTGGCTACTTATTACCAGAAGTAGAAGATTTCCAAATCAGCACAGAAAATGTAGACGAAGAAATCGCATTATTGGCTGGTGCGCAATTGGTAGTACCTGTGCGTAATGCACGTTACTGCTTAAACGCTGCGAACGCACGTTGGGGTTCACTCTACGATGCTCTTTACGGTTTTGACGTGATCTCTGAAGAAGGCGGCGCGGAAAAAGGTAAGGGCTATAACCCAGCTCGTGGCGCAAAAGTTATCGAATTTGCTAAAAACTTCTTAAATGAAACTTTCCCGTTAGCAAATGGTTCGCATGCAGATGCAACTAAATATGCGGTAGAAGGCAAAAAGTTAGTTGTAAGCCTAAAAGATGGCTCAACTGCAACTTTAGCGAAAGAAGCTCAGTTTGTTGGTTTTAATGGTGACGAAGCTGCACCAACTGAAATCGTACTTTTAAACAATGGTTTACATGTAATCATTGAAGTTGATGCGACGAGCCCAATTGGTTCAACAGATGCTGCTGGCGTGAAAGACTTAGTTCTTGAAGCTGCGGTAACGACAATTCAAGACTTGGAAGACTCAATTGCAGCAGTTGATGCTGAAGAGAAAGTTGAAGGCTACCGTAACTGGTTAGGCTTAATGAAAGGTACGCTTTCTGAATCTATCGAGAAAAATGGTAAAACCGTTACTCGTACATTGAACAAAGACCGTACGCACAAAAACTTGATCGGTGGTGAAACTACGCTTCACGGTCGTTCATTGATGTTGCTTCGTAACGTAGGTCATTTGATGACAAACCCAGCGATCCTTGTAGATGGTGCTGAAATCTACGAAGGCATCATGGATGCATTGATCACACCGTTATTGACGTTTGCAGACATCAAAGGCGAAAACGAAAACAAGAACTCTCGTAAAGGTTCTATGTACATCGTTAAACCAAAAATGCACGGTCCAGAAGAAGTTGCATTTGCAGTTGAATTATTTGAGCGTGCTGAACAAGCGCTTGGTCTACCTGCGAAGACTTTGAAAATCGGTATCATGGACGAAGAACGTCGTACTTCTGTGAACTTGAAAAACTGTATCGCGCAAGCGAAAGATCGTACGATCTTTATTAATACAGGTTTCATGGACCGTACGGGTGATGAAATCCATACTTTCATGGAAGCAGGTCCATTCGTTCGTAAAGGCGAAGTGAAGTCTCAAATCTGGTTCCCAGCGTATGAAAACCGTAACGTGATGATCGGTCTACAAGCAGGCTTACGTGGTAAAGCGCAAATCGGTAAAGGCATGTGGCCAAAACCAGATATGTTGCTTGATATGTACAAAACTAAGATTGAGCATCCAGAAGCTGGCGCAAGCTGTGCATGGGTTCCGTCTCCATCTGGCGCTGTAATTCACGCGATTCACTATCATCAGTGCAATGTTTCTGAACGTCAAAAAGAGTTGTTGAATACTCAACCGCTATCTTTAGATGACTTGTTAACACCGCCTTTAGCGACAGATACAAACTGGTCTGAAGAAGAGAAAACCAAAGAACTCGAAAATAACCTTCAAGGTATCTTGGGTTATGTGGTTCGTTGGGTTGATTTGGGTGTAGGTTGTTCAAAAGTTCTAGACATCAACAACGTTGGTTTGATGGAAGACCGTGCAACTTTACGTATTTCTTCTCAACACGTTGCGAACTGGTTACGTCACGGTATCGTAACTGCTGAGCAAGTTGAAGAAGTATTTAAGCGCATGGCGAAAGTTGTAGATGAGCAAAATGCCAACGATCCACTTTACACACCAATGGCACCAAGCTTTGATGGTTATGCATACAAAGCTGCTTATGATTTAGTATTCAAAGGTGGCGAGCAGCCTTCTGGTTATACAGAGCCGCTTCTTCATGCTTACCGTTTAAAATTAAAAGGTTATACAGGTGACTAATCTGTAAATCAAAAAAAGCCTCTTCGGAGGCTTTTTTTATTGCTTGAGAAATTTAGAATGTCGACATAAAAAATGAAAAGGAAACTCCATGTATTTATGGAATGTAAATCGGTTGGTGGATGATATAAGACTGAATAAAGTCTCTGAAACCCATTATAAAAACTACTATATTGCCAGCTCAATATTGATTTTCTTTAGCTACTTAGCACTGACGTTAACCCCAGAATCCAAACCTACAGAAGCTTGGGCTTCGTTTGTTTTACAAGTTGGTCTGCTGATTAGCTGGGTGAATGCCATATTTAAAGCCAATGGCGGCGAGCAAGGCCGAGATTTTTTAAAGCGCTTTATTGCATTGTATTTGCCCGTAACGATTCAGAGTTTAGTCCTCTTTATCTTGATCGCTGTTGTTGTCGAAGGGCTGTTACCTATGTTGACCCTAAACATGGAGGAGGCTGCGCTTGAGCAACTCACCACAGTTAAAGATCTAAGTTTTGAAGTCATCATTAGCTGTTATATTTATTGGCGAATCTATAAAGCGATGCGGCAGATTCATCAGCCTGTTTAAAGTATAAGGTTGCAAAAGAAATTAATTATAAAGTTTTATCCTGTTTTTCTCATAGCTTTTCGATGCTGAAGTCTTTACATTGGGATGAATGATAAAAATAGGATGGAAACGATGTCAGCTTATACCGCATTAGATTTGCAATATATTGGTGGGCAATGGCGAGCAGGGACGTCAACCCGCCACATCAAAAATATCAATCCTTTTAGCCAAGCAGAGATTTTTGAATTGCAGGCAGCCAGCAGTGTCGATGTAGACAGTGCTTATAGTGCGGCAGAAGCTGCCTTTAAATTAGAAATGACCAAGTCTATTAAAGTACGTCAGCAAGTTATCAACAAATTAGCTCAAACCATTCAGCAACGCAGAGAAGAAATTATTCAATGGCTGATAGATGAATCTGGGAGTACACGTTTAAAAGCCAATATTGAAGTTGATGCTGCGCTCGGCATTATCCAAGAATCGTTGTGTTTTCCTGAAAAAATGCAAACTATGAAGCTAGAGAGTAAAGACCCTAGCCGCAAGAGTTTTGTACTGCGCAAACCCTTGGGAGTCATAGCAGTGATTAGCCCTTGGAATTTTCCATTTCATTTGTCGATGCGTTCTGTGGTGACTGCGATTGCTTGCGGCAATAGTGTGGTGCTGAAGCCTGCAAGTGACACGCCAGTCACAGGTGGAACGTTGCTCGGAAAGTTATTTGAAGAAGCGGGTTTACCGCATGGTGTGTTAAATGTCGTTGCAGGCAGCGGCAGTGAAATTGGCGACTATTTTGTAGAGCATCCTGTACCTAAATTGATTTCATTTACAGGTTCAACTGAAGTGGGTCAACAGGTGGGGGTGAAAGCGCTAGGAAGTTCACGGATTAAGCGTTTAGCGCTGGAACTTGGCGGCAATGCGCCTTTGGCCATTTTAGATGATGCAGATTTAAATTTAGCCGTTGAACTGACCGTGATGGGGCGTTTTTTGCATCAAGGACAAATTTGCATGAGTACCAATCGAGTGATTGTGGATGAATCCTTGCACGATGCTTATGTTGAAAAATTAATTAAACGGGTAAAAAGCATTGTGGTCGGTGATCCGAATGATGCTGAAACCCTGATAGGGCCCATTATCAATAAGTCGCAAATCGATAAATTAAAAACTATTATTCAAAATGCCATTCAGCAAGATGCAATTTTAGCCTACGCGGGGGGTATTGAAGGTCAATTGGTTGCACCGCATATTTTCACCCATGTGGATGCACACGCTGATATTGCATTGGAAGAAAGCTTTGGGCCAATCTTGCCGATTTTAAAAGCGCGAGATGAAGCACATGCACTAGAATTGGCGAATTCAACCCGATTTGGTTTATCGAGTGCGGTATGTACGTCAAACTTAGCGCGCGGCGGAGAGTTTGCTGCCAAACTCGATATAGGCATGACGCATATCAATGGCATCAGTGTGGCGGATCATTCTAATGCACCCTTTGGTGGTGAACGTAATTCAGGCCTTGGCCGTTTTAATGGTGAGTGGATATTTGAGGAATTTACCCGCACCCATTGGCAGACTTTCCCCGCTTAAAATACACAAAATGAAGTCTATTTTATCTTGTGCAATAGACTTCACAACAGGTTCTGTTGCGCAGGAGCAGGACCTCTCTAGTTTATTTCCATGAAATATCAGGAAGTATATAGTCCCAAAAACGACTCCAACGTGTTTTGTAATACAGAAAAGCGCCAATATCCTGACTTGAACAATTATTCTGATAGTACATTTGCTGATTCATCAACAGCATAGGCTTACGTTGCAAGGTCGTTATATACAGCTTTACCTGCACTTTATAATTGTAGATTGAATAATTAGAAGAAATAGTCTCGGTTTTCATTTTTTGGATATTGTTAATATACACATCAAACTTCAAGCCATTTTTGTAATCCGTTGCCTCATGAATTGTTCGATCTTCGATTGGAATAACCGGATTGTTATCACTAAACGCTAAATATGCATTATGTTTTTGTTTTCCTTGTTGATAATTAAACTGAATAGCTGAATTTGCAGTGGTGAAATAGGGGAGCGCATCCAGAGGATTGATCTTAAAAGTGCCTGTACAATCTGTCCTGACACGGCCTTCATCTGCGTTCACTGTAAACCAGTCAAATTGATCTTCTAATTCTGTCGTGTGGGCTTCATCTGCGTCAGGAAGAATCACGCCAAATTGATCTCGTTGTCTTTGCTGATTTTGCATCAAGCGATAACTATTTTGAGCATGTTTTGCAAAACGGATTTCAGGAAACATTTCTGGAGATGTAATTTTAAAGTCAGAGACATTGATCATTTCACCATAGGGCAGGATGACTAATGAGAATTGCTGCTCTTGGGTGTTGGGAAGATTTTTGACCGTGACCCAATGATGTGTACTGATCATTTGCTGATTGCGAAAATGCTTATATTGAATGCGGTATTTGCCTGCAGGGATCTCGATTTCATTGATCAGGCTTTGTTTAAATGGATATTCATTGAGATAGAGCGCGTCGAGACTAAAAGGTAGAAATGAAACGGTATGTACAGAAACTTTTGCTGCTTTGCAGTTGGATATAGACTTAAACTGAGAATTAAAACGATAAAGCGACTTCGGTCTAGATTTTTCATTTATTATAAAGATTGAATTTTTGCGGATTATGGCAAATATGTGTGCCAATTTCAAACCGATTACCTTAGCGCAATTAAAGTCGCAAAACTTGCCTGAAATCAGTTTTGAATATCCTGAGGAAGTCTATCCAAATTATGATTTGCCGCTGCTCTTTAAGTCTGAGCAAGGGCTAGAGTGGCGAAAAGTGGGTTTTGGCATGGTGCCTAAATGGGCCGAAGACAAATCTATTGCACTAAAAACCTATAATGCCCGAAATGAAACTTTGTATCAAAAGCCGTCTTTTATCAATGCGATCTCAAAATGTAAGTTTGGCGTAATTCCAGTGTCTGAATTTTATGAGTCTATGTATATCGACAATAAACCGCAGCGTTGGAGTGTTAAACGCAAAGATGGAGAAGCGTTTTATATCGCTGCCTTATATGACATTTGTCGGCAAGGTGATGAGATTGTACGTTCTGCAACCATGATTACGATGGATGCTATCGATCATGAAATGATGAAACACTTTCATGAGCCAGGAAATATAAAACGCTCGGTGATTGTGATTCCGCATGCGCGATTAGAGGAATGGTTAAGCTGGAAATCACCCAATATCCAAAGTTTTGTACAGGGTTTTCCCGTTGATGAATTTGAATGCGCGCATGCACCTAAAATAAAAATCGAAAAAATCAGTCCCCAACTGAACTTTTTCGATTAATACTTCGGTGATGCAGAATGCTTAGCGCGCTAAGTTTTTGAAGATGTGCTTTAAGCTTTCCATGGTTTTTTCAATTTGTAGCGGTGTTAAGCCTTCAAAAGATTGCTCGAGAACGACATTCGTTAGATCGTTAATCTTCTGCGTCATTGCAGTGCCTTTATCGGTTAACACGACGCGGGTAATACGCGCATCATCTTCACAAGAATAGGTATCTACTAAGCCTTCATCTTTTAAGCGATAAACGATCTTGGTTGTCGTCGACATTTTAGACACGACCATTTCAGATAAATCCGAAACGCTCGCATGTGGCTTAGACTTGAGTGCGAGAAGGATACGGCGACGTGAATTATCAACACCATATTTTTTCAACGCATGGTCAACGTTTAAAACGTATTGAGCATGAACCTGAGTGACCCAGTAGAAAGGAAAATTTTCTAAGCTAAAGTCATCGGTGGATGGTAAAAATTTTGAATACTTTTTTGTCATAAAGGAGTCCCCTGAATATTTGTTTTAATTTTATTTAATGTTTTAACATTCTATTGAAAAATAGAGGGTAATAGCAAGAGTTCACAATAAAAAAATAGAAAGTAGAAGATATCTCATTTTTAGATTATCTTAATAGATTATATTGATATTCTGTCCAAGCGATTAAAAAAGAATAAAAGTAATTTTTGCTATAGAGAGATAGTGTAGTGAAAAT
Organism: Acinetobacter sp. YH01009; assembly: GCF_013420765.1. Taxonomy (NCBI): domain Bacteria; kingdom Pseudomonadati; phylum Pseudomonadota; class Gammaproteobacteria; order Moraxellales; family Moraxellaceae; genus Acinetobacter; species Acinetobacter sp. YH01009. Next base: position 107,594 of record NZ_VOYE01000004.1, read on the forward strand.
AAATAAGTTTTTAATTCAAATTGAATATTAATATATTTTACCAAAAGGTTGAAATAAATAATTCATTAGATTTGTCATACAATCTTATACAACGCATTTAATAATATTTAATTAAAAAGTTAGATGAAATCAATCTTTTTAACAGCGTTGGCATGTATCTATAAAAGTCAGTATTACGATCTAGATTTATATTTGATGTAGCCCATTCAATCGGCAACGCATTAAGCGCTTTTAACATTTTGTCATATTGTTGATGCGAAAAAATATGCTTGAATACATTACAAATGCGCAAGATTGTGCATAATGGAATGGTCTATAGTTACACAGGTTAAATTTATGGATCCGTCGCCGTGCGTTGGTCTGATTGAAGATATTCTTACAATCCAGAATGAGGAAGAGAGCTAATGGAATTTTTGTTAGATCCCGGAATCTGGGTTGGTTTACTTACATTAATTATTTTAGAAATTGTACTAGGGATTGATAACCTAGTCTTTATTGCCATTTTGGCAGAAAAACTCCCTCCAGAACAACGTGATAAAGCCCGTGTACTTGGTCTTTCACTCGCATTATTTATGCGATTAGGATTGTTATTTGCAATCTCTTGGTTGGTCACGTTAACAAAGCCCCTGATTACCGTTTTTGATTGGACATTCTCTGGTCGAGATCTCATATTATTGTTCGGTGGATTGTTCTTAGTCTATAAGGCGGTCACAGAGCTGCATGAGAAATTAGAAGGTAAACCGGAAGTTCAAGTGACAACAAAAGTGGCATATGCCAGCTTTACAGCAGTAGTTGCGCAAATTGTTGTCTTAGATGCGGTTTTCTCTTTAGACTCTGTCATTACAGCGATCGGTATGGTCGACAACATTTTTGTCATGATGGCTGCAATGATTGTGGCAATGGCAGTGATGTTACTTGCATCTAAACCGCTAACGGCTTTTGTAAACCGACATCCGACCGTCGTGATCCTATGTTTAAGCTTCTTATTGCTTATCGGTATTAGTTTGATAGCAGAAGGTTTTGGTTTCCATATTCCGAAAGGCTATATCTACTCAGGTATTGGTGTTGCGATTGTCATCGAAGCCTTTAACCAGTTTAGTCAACGCAATGCTCAAAAACACGAAGCGAAAATTCCATTACGCCATCGTACTGCAGACAGTATTTTAAAACTGATGGGTGGGCGCTTAGAAGCTGATCAAGTCGGTAATCAGGCGCAAGAAACCTTTGCAGACGAAGAGCGTTACATGATTGGGGGGGTGTTGACGCTTGCAGAGCGTTCAGTTGCGTCGATCATGACTCCCCGTAATCAAATTTCTTGGGTGGATTTAAATGACACACCTGAGCAAATTCGTGAGCAAGTCCTTTCTGTGCCGCACAGTTTATTCCCTGTGTGTCGTGGTAGCTTGGATAAAGTGATTAGTATTGTCCGCGCGAAAGAACTTATTGATGTTCTAGACAGTGAAGATGATCTAAAAGCATTGATTAAACGTCATCGTCCGATCTTTATTTTCCAAAAGATGAAGGTGATTGATGCGATTAATACCTTGCGTACCTCTAAAGGCTCTTTGGTATTGGTTACGGATGAGTTTGGTGCGGTACAAGGTCTGATTTCACCACTCGATGTGTTTGAAGCGATTGCTGGTGAATTCCCTGATGCTGATGAACAACTAGATTTGATTAAAATCGATGATGCATATTGGAAAGCTTCAGGCATGCTCGATCTGTATCAGTTAGAACTTGAATTGGAAATGCTGGATTTGATCGAAGAAGATGATGGTTATATCAGTGTTTCAGGTCTTATTTTAGATCAGACCCACGGCAATGTTGAAGTCGGGACTGTAGTTGATTTTAAAGGCATCCAATTTAAAGTTACGGCAATGGATGAAAACCGCATTAAAACGGTTGATATCTATTACCAAGCTTAATGCTTAAATTTTAAAATAACTCAAAGACAGCTTTTCGAAGCTGTCTATTTTGTATGACTAGAAAGTATAAGAAATCCTATCCAAGGGGGCTGTAATTCACGATGTTAAAACGTATTATATTTACATGATGTAACAGTCAAAAAACGCTGCATCTTTTGAGCTTTTAGAGGGCTAAAACGGTTCAAAAGTAAAAAATATTGATATGGTTGGTTTTAAAAAAGCATGAGGTTAAATAGTGATTCAATTTAACTCGGGGTTTTAATCATCATAGATGATCTATTAATAATTTTATTTCATTTTAAATATCGTTTTTGAAATATTTATAACTAGGGACTTTGAAAAAACATCAAAGTTAATCCATTAAAAAATGGGTGTTGGTATGGCGATCACTGAGAATATCATTGATTTTAGTAAACTCACGACTGAAGAAAAACATGAGTTGTTTCAACGGCTCTGGGAGTTTGATCAATGTATTTTCCCGACTTCGAAAATTGAGCAACTCTATCAATACATGCATGACCCCGATATTGTTGCATTACCAATTATTCAGTATTTTGAGCAGGATAAACTGATCGGGCAAAACATTGTGCGTATATTAAAAATTATGCATCGCAATCGGCCGATTTTTATTTTTAATTCACGAGCTGGGGTATTGGTTGATTATCGTCGGAAAAACCTGACCTTAAATTCGGCGATTAAAGTGGCGATGCAGCATCAGATTCGATTTCCAGCGATTCCGATGTGGTTTGTGGCTACATTGGCACAACCAAAGGTATATACATTATTTGCCTCGCGCTCTGTTAAGTTTTATCCAAGGCATGGTGTCCCGATGCCCACTGAGTATGCGGATGTTTTAAACAGTTATAAAATCCGTCAGCATGATGTACAGCATCGCGCTGAGGATATTTTTGTTCATCGTTGTGATTTACCGAAGGTGACGCCTGAGCAATTGGTTCGGCTACGGAAAAAATCTGATGAACATGGTCAATTTTTTATGCAGCACGTGCCAGATTATTTTGATGGCATGGGTTTAATGTGTATTTGTAAATTAAATGTTTCAACTATTTTTGAAGCAAGTATGAATCTGGCAGTTGGGCGGGCAGTTTAATGATGGACATGGATGTGTTATGCGACAAATGACGATATATCGATTATTCGGTTTCGGCGCGGCGATCTTTTTAACGGCTTGTCAGCCAGCAGAGCAAAAAGTACAGGAGCAATCGCAGAAATGTGTTGCCCCCGAAAAACTGGTCAAACAAATTTATGATCAAGAGTTGAAATTGCATGCTTTGAGTAAAGATCAACTTACTGCCTATTTTGAGCCATCGTTAGCGGAACGTATGCAAGCAGAAATTAACTGTAAGCAGTCGCAACAAGCGTGTAATGTGGATTTTGATATTTTCACGGATAGCCAAGATCCGCAGCAAGATTCGAAAAAAGGTGTTCAGCCTAAACTGAGTTTTGATGAAAATAAAAACGTCGTTCGTGCTGAGTTTAAAATTGGTGATGAAGCCAAAGTCTTAAATTATGAAATGAGTGATGGCGACTGTTCAAAAATCAAAAATATTGTTTATGCGGGGGACTATGACCTCGACATGATTTTGAGTAATCCAACAGAAACGATCGAAGATTCAGAAATGTTTGATGCCAATGCTGCAAGTGACAGTACGGCACATTAAACTTTTTGACGCGTTCTAATTATTCAAAAACAGCATGAAACCCTGAACAGCTTGAGTGCTTTACTCAAGCTGTTTTGTTTTCCTCAAGTTATCATAGCTTCATAGTGCATAAATTTGCATGTTGGCAAGTTGATTGAAATCGTCTTCATTGAGATTATAAATTTCATCTAAAAATGCAACATTAAAACTGCCGACACTTGAGCTAAGTTCATAGGCTTTTTGACCCGCAATCGCAAAGTGCAAATGCGCTGCGACTGTACCGGCAGTTAGTGTTTCACTCACGGCGCAATACGCTGCTGTTAACGCACCTAAAGCGCAGCCAGAAGCCGTTACTTTGGGTTGTAAGTAAGATCCACCATTAATTTGTATCACCGCATTCATTTCTTTCGACAAGATGAAATCTGATTCGCCTGAAATTGCCACACATTCACAGTGTTCTAATAAGGGTACGGCATTTAAATAAATCTCGGCACTATTTAGCGTGCTATCGACACCGCGTGATTCACCTTGATTCCCTGCAAGACCACTGATTTCTGATGCATTGCCACGGATTATGCTTGGCTTGTACTGGAGTAATTGGTCAACCATTTCAGATCGCCACGGCAAAACGGGGCCATAACCGACAGGGTCAAGCACCCAAGGTTTATTTAAATTTTGTGCTGTTTGTGCAGCAATTTGCATGGCCTGCATTTGTTCAGACGTTGGCGTGCCTAAATTGATATTCAAGGCACTGGCAATTGAGGCAAAGCTTTCGGCTTCAAAGGGATTGTCAATCATTGCAGGAGAAGCACCCGCAGCCAAAAGGACATTGGCGACGTAATTGCTCGCAACTGCATTGGTGATGATGTGCACCAAAGGTTGTTTGGATTGAAGTTCAATCCACGCATTAATGACGCTTTGCAAAAGCGGGCTATTTAAGTCAGTCAATTCACTGTTCATGGTCGTTTCAAAATTTTCAGATTGATTCATCGGTTTCTCCCTTAGCGGGTGAAGTAATGGTCTTGATGTTTACAATTACGGCAGAACAGGGTCACATAATCTGCGGCATCATAATCGACAGAGAGCTCTTGTGAACCACAGTACATGCAGCGCTTTGTGGAATAAAAATTTAAGCGAGGTTCGATTTTTTTCCAAGCATGGCGTATCGGTTGCACAAAGATACTTTCATCGAGTCCTAAAAAGTGAAAGAGCAAAATTTCACTCATTTTACTAAAGGGGAGTTGTGGCGGACGAGGTAGAGTAAAGGTTTCCCATCTTTCCTGTAAGCCACGTTCACGATATTGCTGTAAGGTCTTTTTTAACAGATTGGTGTTAATGAAATTTTCATTACGGACTTGCAGGGCTTTTTGTTTATGTAGGTATTCGAGTGCTGACTGAATCATATAATAAATCTGCCCAACCGCTAGATGGTCGAGTAGGCGATAACAGAACACTTGAAAGCTTTTATTCCCTGCAATTTGAATACCCCATGTCTTACAGTAAAACTGCATGAATTGCACAATTTCTTGAAAAAGTAGGAGATACAAGCATTCTTTCACTTCGTCAGCACTTTTAAACGGAACACCCAAGGCTAAATTTTCATAAAACCAATGACGGAGTTGCTGCGCTACGCTAAAAAGACTGGGCTCCGAATAGCCATCCAAACGGACATTGATATAATACTGCTCAGCTTGCAATGCATCATCTTTCACAATCAAAATTTGCTCATGTACGAGATGCTTTTTGAGCGACTGTTGAAAGAGATAATTCGGGCTGATGTTGTGATATTTAATCGTATCCCAGTCGATAAATTCTTGATGTGCCGTATGTTCTTGGACATGATTATCCAATAAAGCCAGCAAAAAGAGTTTCTGTAAAAAACTCAGTTCACTTAATTCACGCTCAACGATATCTTTATTTTTAAGTTTACGCTGTTCTTGTAAACGGGTTTCTTTGAGGAGTTTTTTTCGCGCAGCCTGACAGTTTTCACAATGACAGTTGTATTGCTGTTCTGGAAATATTTGATGATGACAGTGGCTACACTGATAAAAATTAAATTCTTGCTCATCTAATTTTTCAGCATCTACCCAATACATAGATGCACGACACAACGGGCATTGCGTACTTTCATCCATTTGTTTGCGTAGAATATTGAACATGTTTCCAGCGTTTCTTGAAAGGTTAAATTGATTATACACATCTCTGTTTAAAGACGGGGTTGCAATTTGAGTTGCGGCAGCTCAGGCGAGAAGTCGACATATAAAAAAAGCTGCATAGTGATGATGCAGCTTTTAGTCAGAATGGATTATTAATAGGCGGCTGGGCATGGGATCGATTCGTCCTCCTCTCCAAGTTGTTTGGCTTGTATTAAGGCTTGCACTTTTTTAGACGCGACTTTTTTAGTGCCTAATGCACTATATGAGTTAAGTAATGAACTGACCTCAAAGGCTTTGAGCGGAATCCCTTCGCAAGTCATAAACATTGCAATTACTTGATGGTCGATATTTGCAGCATCAAGCGCTTGCAGGGTCTTCATATTTTCAATACGGATGATGTGTTCTTTAATAAACATAATGCACCTCTTTTTGTTTTAGCCTGATGATTTTGCTTTTGGCAATTAAGTAGATGCAAAACGCATGCTCAAATGTTTTGAGTAGACATTTTAAAGCAGATAAACTTTATAATTATTTACTAAGATATTGAAAATAAATTATTAATTTAAAAGTAACAAAATAATATTGATGCGTATGGCTATGTCTAATGAATTCTCAAAATGCTTAAACTGTTGAAAAAGAAACATCTTGGTGCATCGTTTAAACAGAAGTATGCAATCAAATACAAATTAGAAGATTGATATGAATTACGTACTAAGGTGCTTTTTGGAAGGAATCACCTAAGCGATTGGATTTGAAAAGTATATTTGTATATATTGAGCTTATAATTTTTAATGATCTAGGCTTCTAGGATTGAAACCAAGCGGAATCTACTGAACTTGATACACAGCATGATTCAGCTGGATTTCTAAAGGTTTTGATCTTTTTTTATCCTTTCTTTGTATGGAATACATATGTCAGACGCACTTAAAAACAGCAATATCACCCGTATGCAATTATATAAGCAGCCACAGGGTACGGTTGGTGCGCTGATTATTGGGCATGATCAAACACTGGAAAAGACGATCGAGTTATTGGGCCTAGCGCAGCAACATCAAGTATCAAAAATTTATGTGGCGGGTGCGACGGCAGAAATTCAGCAATTCCTCAGCTCAAAAGTCACGGCATTTCAATTTTACTTTGCTGCAGACTATGACCGCGCACTCGATTTAATTTTCGAAAATCAATAATCCTCTAAGTCTTAAGCAGCAAAGTTTGAGCACAATAATTTGAACGTACAGATGGATAAAGCACCTGTACTTTCTCTTTCTAGTATATAGGTGCTTTATTTATTTTAGGTAAGTAGAAAGTTTGCACTTTGCAGTAGCTGTACTCAACTCGGGCATTTATTTTGCTTAAACATGGCGAAAATATGTGCCAGCCTTTAAATTATTCAATAAAGATGATTGAAAACAACATGCGCTGAGCCCATATATAAATCATTGTAAATGCGAAGACAGCTTATGCATCTTGTCGTATGATCAAGTCATTCACAATGTGTTCAAAAAGCTGATGAAGCAATAACTAAGGAATAGGACGAGATATGAACATTGCGGCAAATCCAGTGGTCGAAGCAGACCAAACTGTTTATTTAAAAGATTATCAAAAACCATCATTTGTCGTAGATAGTATCGATCTAGATATTCAAGTCTTTGATGTGCATACCAATGTAAATGCAAAATTGGTGATGCAGCGTCAAACGGCTGGAGATTTGGTGTTATTGGGTCGTGATTTGGAACTCAAATCAATTCGCTTAAATGGTCAAGTCTTGCCGGCAGATGCCTATGTTGTAGATGCAGAACAACTGGTGATTTCAAATGCACCTGACCAAGCTGTCATTGAAACCGAAGTCGTGATTCATCCTGAAAGCAATACTCAACTCGAAGGTTTATACCAAGCGGCAGGCGATCTATTCGTCACCCAAAACGAGCCTGAAGGCTTCCGTAAAATTACCTATTATCCTGACCGTCCTGATGTGCTATCGGTATTTACCACACGTGTCGAAGCGGATAAAAAATTCCCTGTATTACTTGCCAATGGTAATTTGATTGAAGCGGGTGAAACCGGTGAAGGTCGTCATTATACCGTTTGGCAAGATCCAACCAAAAAACCATCGTATCTATTTGCCTGTGTGATTGGTGACTTGGCTGTACTCAAAGATTCTTATGTGACGTCTGAAGGTCGTAATGTTGCTTTAGAAATCTATGCAGAAGAAAAAGACATTCCAAAATGTCATATTGCGATGGAAGCTTTAAAACATTCGATGCGTTGGGACGAAGAACATTATGGTCGTCCTTATGATTTAGACAATTATATGATCGTGGCAACCAGTGCATTTAATATGGGTGCAATGGAAAACAAAGGTTTGAATATTTTCAATACCTCTTGTGTGCTTGCTGATGAAGAATACACCACTGATGCAGCGATCATGCGCGTTCAGTCTGTGATTGCACATGAATACTTCCATAACTGGACGGGTAACCGTATTACCTGTCGTGATTGGTTCCAACTCTGCTTAAAAGAAGGTTTGACAGTATTCCGTGATCAGTCGTTCTCAGAAGATTTACAATCTGCTGCGGTACAACGGATCGATGACGTTGCTGTGTTAAAAGCTCATCAGTTCCCAGAAGATTCAGGCCCGCTTTCACATCCACCGCGTCCAGATCATTTTGTTGAAATTAATAACTTTTATACCGCAACTGTGTATGAAAAAGGTGCGGAAATTAACCGCATGATGGCGACACTCTTGGGCAAAGAAAAATTCCGTGCAGGTACTGACGAATATTTCAAACGCCACGATGGTCAAGCTGTGACTGTTGAAGATTGGGTAGCAGCTCTGACAGCGGGTTCTGGTGTAGATTTGTCGAGTTTCTTGATTTGGTATAACCAACCGGGTACACCAAAACTTGAAGCAAAAGGTGAGTACGATGCTGCAAACCAAACCTATACTTTAAGCTTCAAACAAAGCTTAAAAGCTCATCCGAAATATCCAAATTTAAAAGCTGTGCCTATTCCTGTGGCTTTGGCATTGTTTGATGCGACGAGTGGTGAACAGTTAGTTCTCAGCTCAGATGCATTGGTTGAAAATGGCATCAAAGATGGCGTGTATTTATTTGATACCGATACTGCAACCATTACATTTAGCGGTGTAAAAACTCAGCCTGTTGTTTCTTTACTACGTTACTTCTCTGCACCTGTTAATCTTGAATTTAACTATTCAGATGAAGAGCTTGCATTCCTTCTACAGTATGAAACCAATGGCTTTAACCAATGGCAGGCGGCGCAGAGCCTGGTCGAAAACATTCTGCTGAAAGATCATGATGCGCAAATTTATTTAGATGCGATCAGTTCGCCTAAGCTGCTGCCTCAATTGGTCTGCAAAGATCCGTTATTGGCTTCACGCTTGCTGGATGTTCCGGCTGAGGGCTATTTGGGCAGCCGTATTGATGAGAACTACAATCCAGCCATGATCCAAGAAAAGCGCAATGCTTTACTTACCGCTGTTGCATTGTCATTTACCGGTTTCTGGAAAAATATTTATCAAACATTAGAAGCGCCTGCAGAGTTCAGTCAGGCAATGGGTGTGCGCGCGCTGAAAAATATCGCTTTGAATATGATGGCGCGTCAGGGGGATAAGTCAGTATTTGATTTAGCCTTTGAACAGTTTAAAACCACGCAAAATATGTCTGAACGCCTTGGTGCTTTAAAAGTATTGGTTTGGAATGATGCACCACAAGCACAGCAAGCTTTAGAAACCTTCTATACACGCTTTAAAAATGAAGCTTTGTCGATGGACCAATGGTTTATGTTGCAAGCGGCTCATCCGAAAGCAACTGCGGAAACCATCAAAGCACTTACTGCTCATCCTGACTATGACTTGAAAGTACCGAACCGTATTCGTGCGGTTACAGGCGGTTTAAATAGCAATCCTGTTAATACATGGAGCTTTGGTGTGCAGCACATTGTTGAATTGGCAAAATTCCTCGATGAGAAGAATCCAATTGTCGGTTCACGGTTACTGCAAATTTTGTCCCGTTGGTACACTTTGGCAGAACCGCAGCGTAGTGAAGTCAAAACGAAACTTGAAGCGCTTAAACCTGTTGTGAAATCGAAGAATGTGTCAGAAACCTTAAACAGCATGTTAAGTGTTTAATCGTTCAACCTCTTTGTACGATTGATTTGAGTTAAATCAGTCGTACTGAAATGAGCCTGTTGCCATGGCTATGGCAGCAGGCTTTTTTATATCCAGTCTTTTTATCCAATCTTTAGCTAGGATTGAAAATCAATCATGTTTAGATGACTGAAACTGAATGATTTTCTCTAATTATTCATTTAAATTACATAATATTTGCAATACAAATCACATAATGGCGTTACAATGGTGTGGGTTTATCGTATTTCTAACTATATGCGATAAGGCATCCAAGTTTATGAATGTTTAGATATTTTTATCTATTTCATTATGCAAGATTTTTGAGGCGAGTCATGTTAGTTAAGGTTGATGAAGGTTTTTATTTAAACTCACATCATATTATTGCAATTCGGATTAATAGAGATTTGCTTGATACCTTTGTTGTGTCGGTAGAATACACACCTAACAGTGTGCAAAACACAGGTGTATTTGAAAAGAAATTCAATGCGCGCAGAGATGCAGAACACTATCTACAGACACTGAATCAGATCATTGGTAAGTCTTAAAAACGAAAGTGCATATCGTGGATATTGTCTAGATTGAAAGCGATATGATATGAATTACACTCAGATTGATATCTAGCAAAAGGGGTGGAGCGCATCCCTTTTTTTGTGCTTATCTGAGCGAAATTGATGGGAAGTATTGAAAATAAATCATTCTATCGATACGACTCGATTTGCACGTCGGATATTTTCCTGACATGCTGTAGCCATCCAAAATGAGTTAGAACTATATGCGAGTCAGTATTGTGGGTGCAGGTCGTGTTGCACATCATTTGCTCAATGTGCTTCATCCACAACATCACATTGTGCAAGTTTATGCGCGAAATCTTGATAATGCAGAAAAACTTGCAGCCAGAGTAGGTGCAGAAGCCACTCATACCCCAACTGAGTTGAATGCTGAGATTGATCTTTTGATCATTGCGGTGAGCGACCAGTCGATTGCAACCATTATTCAGCAAGTTACAGCCTATGTGCCACAGGTTTTGATTGTGCATACGTCTGGTAGCACCAATATCACGGTACTGACCCAACAGCATTCGCGAGCAGGTGTGTTTTATCCTTTACAAACCTTTAGTTTAGACCGAGATGTGGACTGGACGTCGACACCGATCTTTGTAGAAGCGGCGGATTCTACAGATTTGAGGACACTTACAGATTTAGCAAACAGCATGAGTCAAAGGGTTTATCAATATGATTCGGCACAACGTTTAAGTCTGCATCTTGCTGCGGTGTTCGCATGTAATTTTAGTAATTATTGTTATGACATGGCAAAGCAGGTTGTCGATGCAAAATACGTCGATTTTAGCTTGCTTTATCCATTGATTTTAGAGACAGCGAAGAAAGCCACTCAGGCTGAACCACGGAACATGCAAACAGGCCCTGCAATGCGTGGAGATCAAAATATCATGCAGATGCATGCCAATATGCTTGAGCAAGCTGATCAAGTCGACCTGAAAGCGGTCTATGAAATGTTGAGTCAGCAGATTTTTGAACTTCATCAGAAATAAATAATCCATATAGAACAATGAATATTTATTAGCTTAGACATACATGTCAAACAGGATGTTACATGGCAAAAGATTTTAATAGTCCGCAAGTGGTCGAAAGTTATGATGCACATATACGAAAATTAATTCCCGGCTATGAACTTGTCCATCAACAGATTCAGGCGGTGTTGAATTGCCATGTCGCTGAAGATGCCCATGTACTGATCATTGGATGTGGGACGGGCTATGAATTGGGCTATCTCATGGCCTTGAATCCAACATGGTCATTTACCGTTACAGAATTGTCTGAAAATATGCTGAATCAAACACGGCAACGCGTTGAAGCCGCTGGACAGTTGCATCGCGTCAATTTTGTTTTGGGCAGTCATACTGCTTTTGAGGAAGTAAGTTGTTTTGATGCGGTGCTGAGTATCTTGGTGACGCATTTCATTGCGTTGTCAGAGAAAACGAATTTTTTAGCAAAAGCATTTGAGCTGCTTAAACCGCAGGGCATTTTTTTAAGTTTTGACTTGATGCAAACTCATTCGAATTTTGAGCAGCGTGTCCTGCCTGAATTTTGCCAAATGCAAGGTTTATCTGCTGCGCAAGCGACAAAAATGATGCAGCGTTTAGAAGATGATTTTGAACTGATTAGCCAGCAGCACTATCAAAGCTTACTGACGGAAATAGGCTTTGATCAAATTTATTGTTTCAGTCAAATCTTTAGCTATGCGGCTTACAGTGCTTTTAAAACGTCTATGGATTAAAAGAATAAAGACCAAGTTTTGAGTGTATTAAATCCATCGATCATTGAATACCAAGGTACATTTGGCGTGTCTTTACCCGGCTCAATTGATATGTTCAAGCAGATCAGTCGCTATCGTAAGGAACGACGAGGCATGATTGCTTCAAATTTTGCAGAATGTGGTGGTTTTCTAAAGTCTTCGCCCGATTTGGCAATACCAAATTTGCAATTACACTTTGTCGTGGCGTTAGTAGATGACCATGCACGGAAATTTCATACAAGACATGGTTTATCTGTCATGTGTGTCTGCTCAATCCAAGAAGTCGCGGCACGATCAAACTAAGTGGTTCCAGTGTCAATGATCCATTATTGATTGATCCAAACTTTTTAGGGGATGAACAGGATTTAGAAGATTTGGTACAAGGCTTTAAGTTGACGCAGCAGTTAATGATGTCGCCGTCTTTATCGAGTCATTATCAGTAAGATTTATTTACCTCACTGGTCAAAACGGATGATATACGTGCAATCTTACGTCAGCGTGTGGATACGGTTTATCACCCTGTCGGTAGTTGTAAGATGGGCGTAGATGAGATGTCTGTGGTTGACCTTGAATTGAAAGTCTACGGCATTCAAAACCTTCGTGTCGTCGATGCATCTATCATGCCTTCTGTGGTAAATGGCAATACCAATGCACCGACAGTGATGATTGCTGAAAAAGCCGTGGATATGATTCGACAAAGTCAGCTCCAAGCGCAAGTAGCTTAGTGGTTATTCATTTTATATGATTTGATACAACACAGATAAATCTTAGATCAAAAACAGCAATAAAAAACCACCGCTAACGGTGGTTTTTTGCTTTATTCCAAAGTTAGTTTACTTTTTTGAAGATGAAGTCATTAATTTTATGGCCTGCTTCAATTCCGCGACGTTCAAACTTAGTTTGCGGACGCCAGTCTGGACGAGGGTAGCTATTGCCTTTACCTGCAAGGTTTTCAAGACGTGGACGTTCTTCAAGAACTTCGATCATCCATTCAGCATACGGTTCCCAGTCAGTCGCTGAGTGGAATGTGCCGCCGATTTCTAATTTTTCTTCAACCAATGGCATACGGTCATGAGATACAAAACGACGTTTGAAATGACGTTTCTTCTGCCATGGATCTGGGAAGTATAATTGCACAGTGTTAATACTGTTGTCTGGCATTTCACGTAGCACTTGGATGGCATCAGCATCCAATACTCGAAGGTTAGTTAACCCTGCAAGACCTGCTTCATACACACATTGAGCGATACCCGGAACATGTACTTCAATGCCGACAAAGTTACGTTCTGGGTTTGCTTTTGCCATCAGTACCAAAGAGCGACCCATACCAAAACCGATCTCAACAGTTAATGGACGTTCAGGGTGTTCAAAATGCTGACGCAAATCCCCAACAGGATATTCCAAAATTAGATGACCATATTGTTCCAGCGCAGTACGTTGCGAAGTATTAAGTGGCGCAGAGCGGCGCATAAACGTCACGATTTCACGGTGTTCGTTTAGGTTATCCAGATCTACAGCGTGCTGGTCTAATTGATCGTTCGACATAACTTTGGCAAATGTAAAAAATTCGAATGCGGTATTTTAAGTCCTGAGTTGCACAAGTCAAATTTTTTACCGTGAATATATCCGCTTTTTGCTCAATCTCACCGACGGAAGCCGTGCTGAGCATTTGCCATGTACAGTGAATTACTTAGCTCAAAAGTCATGAATTAACATTAATCTAGGCTGTTTTTTCATCAAGATCTTCACTGTCAGCACCATCAGGTTTAAATGGCAAAATGGCCTCAATAACGGTACAACCCGGCTGTGACTGTATTTTAAATTCACCACCGATACGATGGATTCGTGTTTGCATACTATGTAGGCCGACATGTAGGCCTTGCTCAACTTCGTCAGGGTTGAAGCCGATACCGTTATCTTCAATACGTAATATCAGTTGAGTCTCTGTTTCGCACAAACTGACCTGAACTTTGCTTGCCTGACTATGCTTTAGAATATTGGTCAGGGTTTCTTCTGCGACACGAGTCAAATTGAGACATTGGGTCGCAGAGGGTGAGTGAATCCATTCGGTAGCAAATTTCCAGCTTGAGCTCATGTCTAATTCTTCAAAGAGCTGTACAAAGCGATGGCGAATCGGCGCCGCCCATTCGATCGGGGTGTCTGGAACTTTCGTCCCTATACTTGAACCCGAATCGATGACTTGTCTTAAATCATTACGGAACAGTTTAAGCATCGACATGATTTGTGGTTTTTCAATTTTGTCATTTTGTTCTAACAGTAAAATTGAACGGACAATTGATCCGCCTAAACCATCATGTAAGTCATGAGATAAATGAATTCGTTCTTGAAGTCGTGCATTTTCAAGCGCGAGTTGATGTTGTTGACCAAGTGAGGTAGCGAGTTTCAGTTCAGCTCGTTGTACATTTTCAGTTAAGGTCTTATTAAAACGCTCAATTTGACGGGTGTGTCGAGCTAAACGCAAAGCCAGTACGCCGCCCAAAACGAGGGTGGTTAGTGGGCCAGTATATGGTGAGAGCGCATGGCCTTCCATGGTCATCATAAAGTGCGCATCATGTACCGCAATTGGTAAATAAATCAAATACAGCGTTGCAAGCAAATAGGTTTCAGCCATTTTGGCTTTATACGCCAAGTAGGGGTAGCTAATACATTTGGCCACAAAGACCAAAACAAAGAAGCTAAAACAAATTTGGATGACGGTCTTTAAATAAGCCTCTGGTGCAAAACCGATACAGAGTGCTGCGATAGTGGCAAGGCTTAATAACAGCTTTTGAATTTTCGGGAAAGGATGGTTTGCAAAATACCACGCACCAATACAGCCAAAAACCGTATAAAAACAGAAAATGATATTTTGTAGGCGGTCGACCTGTACGGTGGTTAGAAATGAAATTGGTCCATTAAAAATAATACACAGGCTATAAAATACCCAAGCCATGCCTGTGATGGTTAACCATAAGTAAGCTCTTTCATTACGATTGGCGAGCCATGCTAAAAAAAAGAACACAGCCACGACGAAATTAATCATCGTATTGAGTTCGACTAATTGTCGTTGTTCGAGTAACCAAATTTTAAAGGTGTCATAGACTTGCGGGTATTCCCCAATTTGAACTGAACTGAGTCCTGATTTTTGGGTCACCGAACCATACACTTGCACCCAAATGGTATTTACACCTTGCTTTAAACTTGAGCTAGGCAAGTTCAATAGTCTAGGTTGATGTTGGCTTCGCGAAAAATGTTCTGCTGAAATATAATCTTGCCAAAGTAGGGCATCGTTTATATAAACCCGTCCACTTTGGGTGATGCCTTGTATAGCGATAGCAATGGGTTGATTTAACTGATGGAGGTCACAGTTCAACTTAAATTGGATTTTGTACCAAGCGATACCATGATAATCCGGCCAACGTTTATTCCAAGTGTCTGGAAGCTTTTGCAGATTTTGCCAACCTGTACGTGGGCGCTCTTGCTCGACAGCGCTTTTAGCTGTGGCAATATGGGTAATTTCAACAGGACAATGACTGCTTGAGATCTGTGGGGTGGCATTGGCAAAACTGGGTATAGCGATACAACATAGCAGGCAAAATAGACTCGCTAAGACCAGCAGCCGATTTGCTTGAATGCAGTGTCGTGACCAAAACCAAACCATCAAAATTCCCCCAATTTTGTGTATCCACAATTTAAAAAAATATATAGAAAGTCACATCAAATCTTTGTTTTATTTTTAATAGTTATAATTTTATGAGATGAATTATACAGTTAAATCGAATGAATGGTGAATTTTTCTCTTTTTTATAGGCTTAGTATTATATGTAATGTCATTACACATCAGAGCTTCGATCTTTGAAACCCTTTGCTATATACATCCTGCATAGGGTTTCAATAGGTCACACTTTATTGAAAATTGATTTGATTCAAAGTGAATATTCAAAAATCCATTAGTCACTGACACGGTCAAGTAAAGTGCTACTTGCTTCATTTAAGCCAAAGACCTCTACTTGAATGTGTTTTGACTCAAATTTTTGCACGACATTTTTTAAAATATTGACTGAGGTAATATCCCAAATATGGGCATGACTCAGATCAATTCGCACATGACTAACCCTCTCCTGAAAATCAAAAAATTGATAAAAACTCTCAGAGCTACTAAAGAAAATTTGTCCATAGACCGTGTAACTACGGACGTTGTCTTTAAGTTCTGATATGACTTTTACCGAACTTTCTAATTGATTGATAATAAACAACGCAGAGAGGAGCACACCAACCAATACGCCAAGCGCCAAGTTATGTGTTGCAAGCACCACGATCACCACAGTAATCATCACGACATTAAAAGACATTGGATGCTTTGAAAATTGCTTGACTGAATTCCATTGGAAAGTGGTAAACGACACCATGACCATAATCGCGACTAAGGCAGCCATTGGGACATAAGCCAGCCAGTCTTTTAAGAACACCACCAAACACAACAAAAATATACCTGCAACCAAAGTGGAGAGGCGAGTTCGCGCACCTGAGCTGACATTAATAATCGACTGCCCAATCATGGCGCAACCTGCCATGCCGCCCATAAAGCCACTGACAATATTAGCAATCCCTTGACCACAACATTCCTGATGACGATCACCTTCAGTTCCAGTGACTTCATTGATCACTGTCGTGGTCATCATGGTTTCTAATAGGCCAACTGTTGCTAGGGTGATGGAATAAGGGAAAATAATCGTGAAGGTTTCAAGATTGAAAGGAATTTCAGGAATCAAGAAAATAGGTAGAGTCTCTGGAAACTTACCCAAATCACTCACAGTACGCAGGTCTGCACCTAGAAATAATGCCAAGCCACTGAGGACAATAATGCAAATCAGCGGTGATGGAATAGCTTTGCCAATTTTAGGTAGATATGGAAACAGATAAATAATCGCAAGCCCTAAAAGCATAAACACATAGCCCCAACTATCCATCTTTGACATTTCAGGTAGCTGTGCGACAAAAATTAAAATCGCGAGAGCATTTAAAAAACCATACACCACTGACTGCGAGACGAAGCGCATAAGTTTTGCGACTTTAAAATAGCCAGCAATGATTTGAATCACACCAGTTAAAACCGTGGCAGCCAAAAGGTATTGCAAACCATGATCTTTGACCAATGTGATCATAAGTAAGGCCATCGCACCCGTAGCAGCAGAAATCATTGCTGTACGACCACCAAAAAAGGCAATGGTGACGGCAATACAAAACGAAGCGTACAAACCAACCTGAGGGTCAACCCCAGCAATAGCTGAAAAGGCGATCGATTCTGGAATTAGCGCCAGTCCAACCACCAAGCCTGCGAGCACATCGGTACGAATATTGGAAAACCATTGTTCTTTTTTAAGTTGTAACACGGTAACTTTTCATCAAATCTTAAACGCGGCTATGTTAAAACAACTGAGTATAAAAATGCATAACAGATTGACTTGAAATCTTCTTAATTATGGACAATAGTCAATGAGTATATGTGTTTCAGCATTTACGCTTTTTTGCAATTTACAGGTTTGATCACTTGAAAGTTTGACAGAAGAGATTTAAAACATTGAATAGTACATAACAAGGATCAGATATGAAGCTTTATTATTCTCCAGGTGCATGTTCATTAGCATCACATATAATTTTAAATGAAATTAATGTCGATTTTGATTTGGTCCGTGTTGACCTAAAAAACCATAAAACAGAAAAAGGGGTGGATTATTACGAGATCAACCCAAAAGGTTATGTACCTGCATTAGAAATTAACCCAGGTTTGATCCTGACCGAGAACGTGGCAATTTTACCGTTTCTTGCACAGCATGATCCAAAACAAGATTTAATTCCGCCATCAGGTTTAGGTCGTGCCAAAGTTTTAGAATGGCTTGGCTATTTGAACTCAGAATTACATGATGCTTATGCCGTATTCTTTGGTGCTCCACTAGATGCAGACGCTAAAGAAAAAGCTTATGCAGAAATTGATCGTTTATTGACATACATCGATAAAGCGATTGGTGAATCGGATAACGACTATTTGGTCGATGATAACTTTGGCCCAGCAGATGCTTATCTCTTTGTACTGACAAATTGGTCAAATGGCATCGGTCATGATTTAACGCCATATAAAAATATCATTGCTTTACGCAACAAAGTTGCAGAGCGTCAATCAGTTCAAATTGCGATGCGTGATGAAGGTTTAATTCCTTAAGTTAAGTTTTGAAATTGAATAAACAAACCGCCGAAATTGGCGGTTTGTTTATTGCTAGATTGGCATTGCTCAGGTTCAACTTAGTACTCGAACTGTGTATAGAAATCATCAAAGTTAATATTTTTAAGCGTCAGTTGCTGTGGTGATTTGAAGGTTGACCATTTGGTTTGAGTTTTGGCATCTTCAAACATATTGCCGCCTACAATTTCCTTACGTTTTAAGGTCGAAAAATTATAGCTTTTCGATGTTTCTTCACCTGAAGCTCGGTGAAAGCTACTGTAGTCAAAACCAATCAGGTTAAAGCGTTGATTTTGCCAACGGAAGGTATAACTATGTCGGGGCCATTCCCAGCCACCACAAGCCATAAAATAACTAAAATGAACGAGTAAATTGCCTTTACTGATTTGGATGTCTTCTGCTTCAGCAAGTGGGTCAAGTAAGCATGAATTGGGTTGCTGAGCGACAGGGATGCTATTGTTTTCAACGATACGTTGATATCCCTTTGCGGTTTTAAAAAACACGATGAGTTTTCGTGGATGGTTATGAACGACTTTGCCATCGTCATCATAGGTCGCCACATCGACTTTTTGTTTTTCCACGATCATCGCAATATCTGGCTTTTGATCTTTGTTTAGGTCGCCAGTCGTAGTCATCAAAATGTTCCAACCTTGAGGCGCAAGTGATTTGGCTGTGCTAGGCACTTGGGCAGACAGCCAACTAGATGCGGCACAAAGACTCAAAGTACACAATATATGGGATTTTTTCATTGTTATCAGGTTTTCAAAATCAAAAAGAGGACTCAATAGAGTCCTCTTTTATACCGTGAATGAGTTCTTATTTAAAGAAGTATCCGGTTTCAGGTGAACTGGCATTTGCCATGCGTTTACGCGGCATACGTCCTGCTAGGAATGCTTCACGACCGGCTTCGACTGCTTTTTTCATCGCTGAAGCCATTAGAACAGGGTTTTGAGCTGCTGCAATTGCCGTATTCATTAATACGCCATCACAGCCCAATTCCATCGCTATCGCTGCATCACTTGCGGTACCTACACCGGCATCGACCAAGACAGGCACTTTGGCGTTGTCTTTAATGATCGAAATAGTATGTGGGTTGAGAATGCCTAAACCTGAGCCAATAAGGCTACCTAAAGGCATAATGGCTACACAGCCCATGCTTTCGAGTTCTTGTGCCACTATTGGGTCATCTGAGGTATAAACCATGATTTCAAAGCCATCGTCAATCAACGTACGTGCAGCTTTTAAAGTCTCAGTAATATTTGGATATAGGGTTTTCTCATCCCCTAAAACCTCAAGTTTAACCAAATTGTGACCATCTAAGAGTTCTCGTGCCAACATGCAAGTACGGACCGCACTGTTCGCATCGAAACAACCTGCTGTATTTGGCAAAATCGTATATTTCTCAGGTGGAACCACTGAAAGCAAGTTCGGCTGGTCTGGATGCTGACCAATATTCATACGGCGAATGGCAACGGTCACAATTTCAGCACCACTGGCTTGAATGGCCTGGTCAGTTTCCGTTAAGTCCTTGTACTTACCTGTACCAACTAAAAGTCGTGAATTAAATGTACGTGAACCAATGATTAGGGGTGTATCTTCCATGGGAGCTCCATTTTAGCCGCCACCTACGGCATGAATAATTTCAATATGATCTTGCTCAGTAATTGGGGTTTGTTCCAATTTACTTTTCGAGATGATCATTTCATTTTTTTCAACAGCGAAGCGTTTGCCTTCCAATTGTAATTGTTGAACCAATTGCAAGAGGTTGACACATTCGGTTTGTGTAGCTTCGCCGTTTAAATAAATTTGCATTTGTGGATTCCGTTCTTGCAGCCTTGCCAATTGCATAAGGCCAATATCTGCTGTTGATTATTTTGCGTATTTAAACGCATTCCATGCCAATATGAGCCATCCAGCAATCATCAGCGCTCCACCAATCGGGGTAATGGCTCCGAGACCACGTGGTAAGCCTAGAGCCATCACATATAAAGAACCACAGAAGAAGAAAATACCAACTTGTATAAGGAGGAAACTAGCTTTAATTGGAAGTTGGGGAATGACTTTGGATAAGATCGCGAGGGCAAGTAAGCCTAGTGCATGATAAAAGAAATAGTCCGTTGCAGTTTGCCACCAAGCCAATTGGGCTTCAGTCGCGCGCGCTTTTAATCCGTGTGCACCAAAGGCACCAAGTATCACAGCAAAAGCTAAGTTAAGTGCGGAAATGGCAATCCACATGTGCATTCACCTTAACAAAATTTGCGCATAACCATAGCATATTTAGCGCGCAGGGTTAAAGCATAAATGCCCAAAGTTTTTGTGTTGCAGTTTGTCATTCAATAATTTTGAGAAATAAAAAAGAGCATCGAAATGCTCTTTTTTAGAATGACAGGGAAAAGCCTTCAACCTAGTTTGAAGACATTGCGACTTTAATTTTTTCCATCGCATTTTTTTCCAACTGACGAATACGTTCAGCAGATACATTATATTCCGCCGCCAATTCATGCAGCGTCGACTTTTCGTCATCTAACCAGCGACGTTGTAAGATGTTACGTGAACGGTCATCCAGCTGATCCATGGCTTCATGTAAAGCTGAAGTACTTTGTTCTTCAT
The DNA here is from genome assembly GCF_013420765.1 of Acinetobacter sp. YH01009. NCBI lineage: Bacteria > Pseudomonadati > Pseudomonadota > Gammaproteobacteria > Moraxellales > Moraxellaceae > Acinetobacter > Acinetobacter sp. YH01009. The sequence goes on from NZ_VOYE01000004.1 coordinate 128,644, forward strand.
AGTCTTCATCTTCCGCTAAACGCGCAGGGTCGTAACGGTTATCTTCGAGATAAAGGGCAGGAGCGACATGAGTCGAACCTTCATCGTCGTCATCACCTTGAGCTTCAAATGCAGCATCATAAGCAGTTAAACGACCTTCCATTTCTAAGACTTGTTCGGGTGTCACATTTAAGTCATTGGCAATCGACTGTGCTTCAGCCAAAGTTAATTTTTTAGATGACTTTTTTAAGCTACGTAAATTAAAGAATAATTTACGCTGTGCTTTAGTGGTCGCAATTTTGACAATACGCCAGTTACGAATCACATATTCATGAATTTCTGCTTTAATCCAATGCACAGCAAAAGATACAAGACGTACGCCCATGTTTGGGTCAAAACGTTTTACCGCTTTCATTAAGCCCAAGTTGCCTTCTTGAATCAGGTCACCTTGTGGCAAACCGTAGCCTGCATAGCTACGTGCGATATGTACAACAAAACGAAGATGCGACATCACCAGCATTTTAGCTGCGTCTAAATCTTGGTCATAATAATAACGCTCGGCCAGCTCTTTTTCTTGTTCGGCCGATAAAATTGGAATCTGATTAACAGTACTAATATAAGCACCAAGATTCACCCCAGGTGCCGATAATGACAGGGGCATCAATTGATTGCTGCTGTCACTCATGTTTTCTCCTTGAGAACTAAAAATGGGTAAGCCCAATAACTAAGATTCATCTTAATCCAATATTTCCGTAAATTATGGAAAATTGGGTATAGAAATGTAAACTTTTATTCAATTATGAAGCAATTTAGTTTAACTGAATCTTTTTAAGATTCAATTAAGTAATGAAACTCAGAATCGGAAATTTTGCGCATTTCACAGTTTAACTGATGTATTTGACAGTATCGTGATACATCTTGTTGGCTGTGCGGATCGGATGACTTTAACAATAAAGATTGGTCTGGACTTTTCTTTAAAGCTTTTTTGAGCATCAATAGTGGCATCGGGCATGGTTTACCCATTGCATCTACAGTTAAAAGCGAATTTTGGCTGTCACTCACGAAGCAGATCCAACATGTTTACATTTCAATGGAAATATTAGCAAATACAGTGCCAAATCCCAACCTAAAATAGGCAAAAATCCTTTGTGATTTATAACTCAAACGATGTGAAAAAATAAGAATATTCAAAAGGAAAATAGATCAAAAAAATCTATTATTTGCGGTAAACCCGTGTTAAGCTCGTTGCGTTGTTAAGATTTTTGTTGGCTGTGAAGCCTCTTAACTCTTGATATATTTGGATGTAACCGGGATTTTGTTGATAGTTTTACAGAATGATTACAAGCTTAGAAATAAAAATATTTTTTAACCTTGTTTGGTCTGCTGTTTGCAACACCGGGTGGTCCTTCTTTTTTAAATACGATAAGGATTAACTTATGACAGCTCGTGAACAAGGCGTTGTTAAATGGTTCAACGACACTAAAGGCTTTGGCTTTATTCAACGTAACGGCGGCGACGACGTATTCGTTCATTTTCGCGCAATTATGGGCGAAGGCCACCGTTCACTTCGTGACGGCCAACGAGTAGAATTCAGCGTTGTTAAAGGTCAAAAAGGCTTCCAAGCTGAAGAAGTACAACCTTTAGACTAATCGTCTAAATGTACTCAGAAACGCTCCAATGTAAATTGGGGCGTTTTTTGTTTATAATGCTTCGATAATTTTGTGATTATTCATTTAGGGCACATCTATATGTCATCAGGTTTTGAAACCTTAAATTTACATCCGAACCTTAAAAAAGCCATTGATGCTTTGGGTTTTAAGGATATGACGCCTATTCAGCAAAAGGTTTTAAAATTTACATTGGCTGGACATGACGCTATTGGCCGTGCTCAAACTGGTACAGGGAAGACAGCTGCTTTCTTGGTCAGCGTGATAAATGATCTGTTGAATAATCCAATTAAAGAACAACGCTTCCGCGGTGAGCCGCGTGCATTGATTCTTGCACCAACCCGTGAGCTTGCATTGCAAATTGAAAGTGATGCCAAAGAATTAGTGAAATACACTGATCTCAATGTCATGACTTTATTGGGTGGAGTAGATTTCGATAAACAAAAAAATCTATTAAACCGTAATTTTGTCGACATTATGGTTGCAACTCCAGGTCGCTTAATTGACTTTGTGGAACAAAAAGAAGTTTGGCTCGATCAAATTGAATTTTTAGTGATTGATGAAGCTGACCGTCTTTTAGATATGGGCTTTATTCCTTCAGTTAAACGTATTGTGCGTTTCTCACCACGTAAAGAACAACGCCAAACACTAATGTTCTCTGCGACGTTTAGTTATGACGTGCTCAATCTTGCACAGCAGTGGTTGTTTGAACCCGTTACAGTTGAAATTGAGCCTGAAAAGAAAACCAATGCAGACGTTGAGCAACGTGTCTACATGGTGGCGAAGTCTGATAAATATAAATTATTGGAAGACATCTTACGAGATGAACCAATTGAAAAGGTCATGATCTTTGCCAACCGTCGTGATCAAGTGCGTAAACTTTATGATCATCTCAAAAAAGACGGTTATAAAGTGGTGATGTTGTCAGGTGAAATCGCTCAAGATAAGCGTTTGAAAATGCTTGATCAGTTTAAAAATGGTCAACATAACATCATGATTGCAACAGACGTTGCAGGTCGTGGTATCCATGTCGATGGCGTTTCTCATGTCGTGAACTTTACACTTCCTGAACAGTCTGATGATTATGTACACCGTATCGGTCGTACAGGTCGTGCAGGAACACGTGGTGTCAGTATTAGTTTCTTGTCTGAAGATGATGCTTTTTCACTACCTGAAATTGAAAAAGCCATTGGTCAAAAATTACCTTTAACCCGTTTAGACGGTTATTGCTAATTTTTGCTTCAAAAAAAGCCTGCAGATTTGCAGGCTTTTTTTATTTCATCTCGACTATTTCATAACAATTATTTCATGACGATAATTTCATTTTGAGTTAATGACAAAACGACATCACAGACTAACGTTTTAGTTGGCACGGCAACTAAAGGTCAGTACAGTTTGGTAATCATCATCTTTGCTGATACTGCCGCTATTTCCTGTAATGGTGCCAAGTACGCCAGCCGCAGCCTGAATCATTTGACCTGTCTTTTCATCGACCACGCCTTTTAAAACACCGTTGTATTCTTGCTTTTCATCCACCACGACAGGGGTCGCATTTTTACCACAGGTACTATTTGCAGCTGCAATTGCATTATTTTTTGCCGCTAAACTGGTTTTACCTACGGCAGTCACTTCATATTGATTATTTGGTTTTTGAATCGCTAAAGATTTTGTTGGCGTAGATGTACATGCAGCTAAAAGCACAGTTGCGCTTAGCGTGCTAACAATGGCAACAGTTTTGTTGAATTTTTTCATGCGGTGCCCCGAGTTAGAAACAACTTGATTTATTTGAACATAAAATTTCTTATAGAACAGGCAACTGCTGTACAAGTTATGCGGTTTTTTTATAGTAAATCTGTGAATAAAGCTGACTTAACAAATAAGCACCGAGTCTGATGTAAACATTCTAGAGTAAGTTATTGAGAATATGCTAATCTTGAGCAAACGTTTTAAAGTACAGTGTATAGATGTTAATTCTAAAATCAGCAGTTGATACAGTTCATCAAAATATTCATCAGCGTCAGTCGATTGGTCATTTAATTGAACCTGCGCCGAATGCTGAGCAATTGGAAAATGCGTTTCAAGCCGCTTTAACGGCGCCAGATCATCATCGTCTTAAGCCTACGCGTTTCGTGATTATTCCTGAAACTGAACGTGAAGCATTTGGTGAGTTGCTTTCACATGCTTTAGCCGATACTGGACAAACAGAAGAAGCGCAGTTGGAACGTGTGAAACACCATCCATTTCGTGCGCCACTATTGGTTTTGGCTTTAACTCAATTACAAGATCATCCCAAAGTTCCGCATTTCGAACAAATTTTAAGTTCAGGCGCAGCAGTACAAAACTTTTTGCTCTCTCTACAAGCACAGGGCTTTTCAACCATGTGGCGTAGTGGGGCGGTGGTTGAATCTAAATTGTTTAAACAAGCCTTAGGCTTAACGGAAAACGATTTGATTTCAGGCATTATTTATATCGGTACAGCAGTGAAAGCCATTCCACCGCGTGCTGAAATACAGTCTGCTGACTTTGTAAGCCATTGGCATAAAGCAAACCAATAAAAGTGAAAAATAGGTCGATTGAACAAGATCGATCAGTAAAGAAATTAGGATAAAAGAACAATGTCAGAACTTGATTTTGCAAGTCTTGTTAGCCCTGTGTCAGTAGACCAAAAAACGGCACTGCGTGTTACGGTGCTGGGTGGTGGGAGTTTTGGTACTGCGATGGCTAATACTGCAGTACGTAATGGCTGTGACACCATGATATGGATTCGTGATGAGGCGGTGGCTGCGGATATCAATGCAACACATATTAATAAACGTTACTTGCCAGATTTTCAATTAGAAGCAGGTTTGCTCGCTGTTTCAGATTTAGAACAAGCAGTATGTAATCGTGACATTATTTTGGTGGCCATTCCGAGCCATTCTTTCCGTAGTGTTTTACAGCAGATCAAGCCTTTTATCACGTCACAAGCAGTGGTGTCTTTAACCAAAGGTATTGAAGCCAATACCTTTAGCTTTATGAGCGATATTATTCGTGAAGAACTTCCTGAAGTCCCTTATGGTGTGCTTTCAGGGCCAAACTTGGCGAAGGAAATTGTTGCGGGGCAACCTGCGGGGACTGTGATTGCAAGCCAATCTGAACTGGTTCGTTATGCTGTTCAACAAGCGCTGCACAGTGCATTATTCCGTGTATTTGCAAGTGATGATGTGCATGGCGTGGAATTGGGCGGTGCTCTGAAAAATATCTATGCAGTCGCGATGGGTCTAGCTGCGGCTTATGGTGTCGGTGAAAATACCAAGAGTATGATTTTGACACGTGCTTTGGCAGAAATGAGCCGTTTTGCAGTGAAATTAGGCGCAAACCCATTAACATTCCTAGGTTTATCTGGTGTCGGTGACTTATTTGCAACTTGTAGTAGTCCACTCAGCCGCAATTACCAAGTCGGCTTTGCACTCGGTAGTGGTAAAAGCTTAGAACAAGCCACCAAAGAACTCGGACAAACTGCGGAAGGGATTAATACCATTGTGCAAGTACGCGCACGCTCTGAGGAGTTGGGTGTATATATGCCAATTACCAGTGCATTGTATGAAGTGATTTTTGAAGGTGCGCCGGCACTGAATATTGCATTGTCACTGATGAAAAATGGCCATCGCAGTGATGTTGAATTTGTCTTGCCACATCAGCAAGTTTAAGTTTGCTGATTAATATGCAATACACATAGCTTTGTCATACTGGCTGTATATAATGTGCGGAATAGAATAAGGAAATTTTATGCAACTGACATTGGTTAGGCATGGCGAAGCTGCTCCGCCAGTAATGGGGAATGATGAAAAGCGTCCTTTAACAGCGCGCGGACAAACTCAAGCGGCAGAAACTGCAGCATATTTGAAAGATATAATTCAACCAGACGTTTTTGTGGTGAGTCCGCTACTGCGGGCGCAGCAAACACTTTCATCTTTGCAAAAACATTTTCCACATGTACCTGTGGTTATTTGTAATGCCATCAAACCTGAAGATGATGCCAAAGTTGCAGTGGAATGGTTGTCACATTTACCGTATGAGTCTATTGTTGTGGTGTGCCATATGAACGTTGTGGCACATATGGCCAGTGTTTTGGTCTCAGAATATTTTAATCCCTATGCATTGGCAGAAGCGCGTATTTATGAACAAGCGGTCATTGCTCCAGGGTTATCGACACAAATTAAAACGTTTATACCATCAACATAAAAACCAATTAAAACGGCAGAAAAATTAATGTTGTATTTATGGATGCCCGAAGCCAATGGGGTTTGGCAATGGTCAGAAGGGGATTTCTGGAAGCAGTCATCGACACTTGAGCAGTTAATTCAGGAAATTCAGCCGCATGCGGGAAAGGAAGCGGTTGTTTTCTTTCCGAGTCGTGATGTACAAATCATTCAGCAAAATTTTCCAAAAAACCAATATAAAAAACTTGGCCCAGACGGCGTAAAATATTTACTTGAGGAATATGTGATTTTGCCTTTGGATGCAATGAAAGTATTGCATCATTTTCAAAGTCCAGATGAATTAACGGTCATGGGGATTGCACATAGTGCAGTCGAAACGATGCAGCATGCTTTGACGCTAATTCCTGTAAAAGTTATTTCGTTATTACCTGACTTTTTGGTCTTGCCAAGTCCAGAAGCAGGGCAACATGTTTTGGCAAATGTCAGCGGTCATTTATTGGTCCGAAATAGTGAATATGTCGGTCTGTCTGTTGATGATTTGGCATTGTATTTAGATTATCAAATTGGTCAGCCGAACTATAAGATTTCAAATCTAAGTTCAGATCAGACGCATAGTCTTGAAGCCGCTGTAACGCATGATCACATTGAATCTTTTCATTATGAGCTACCCAATATAAAAAAACCGAAACAACATCCACTCAATGTTTTGCCGAAAGCCAAAGCCAATAGTGGTGTGGGTGGCTATTGGAAAGCATGTGCAGCAGTTTTGGTCGCGGCTTTAATTACACAGTTTAGCTATGATGCAGTTCGTTGGTATCAATACAAAAAAGTGGCCAATATCACTGCGGCACAAGCGATTGATCAGTTTAAATATTGGTTTGGGCAAAGCTATCCTGTCACTGAACAAACGCTGAAAAGCCAGTTCGAGTCACAATTGCGTCAGAGTCAAACAGGCAATGCGCAGGCGCTGTCCTTACTGAGCCGTGTCGGGCCAGTTTTAATGCAAAACCAAATTTCTGCAAATCGTGTGAGCTATGAAGCCTCGATGTTAAATATGGAGCTAAAAGCCAATTCGGCAGAAGTACTGCAAACCCTAACCAATCAATTAAAACAACAAGGTTTTAAAGTCGAATTAGGGAATATTCAACCAAGTGCCAACGGCGCGATTGGATTGGTGAAAATACAATAATGACAAAAATGGAAAACCTACAGCAACGTATAGATGGGCAAATTGAGCGCATCACTGATTATTTAGACCAACTGTCTACTCGTGAACGAGTTATGGTGATCTTTACCACGATTTTTGTTGTAGTGGCAGCGATTGGTTCGGCACTGTTTTATATGAACAAAGCTGCAAATTTTCAACAAAAGCGCGTGAATGAACTCAAAGATACTGTTGTTTGGATGCAAAGTAATGCCGTCACGATGAAACCAGCAGGTGATACACAACTGAGCGCGTTGGAAAAAGTTCAGCGTGTATCGCAACAACAGGGCTTGTCAGTAGCATCTCAACAAGTCGGCGAGAAAATACAGATTGCTGTGATGCATGAAAATTATGCAATTCTGGCCAATTTTTTGACGCAATTGGTTCAAATGGGTTTAAGTATTGAAAAGATGGAATTAAGTTCTGAAGCGGGACAGATCAAATTAACAGCGAGTGTACAATAATCGGTAAAAATAAAGATCTGCTAAGCATGGTGTTTTATTTGTGCTGTGCCTATAATATGCCGACTTAAAAAGCAGTAGACTTTTATAGATATGTTGTATTCTCTAGCCCGCCCTTTGTTGTTTACTTTAGCACCAGAGCGTGCACATGAGCTGACATTATCGCTGTTGAAATCTTCTCACAAGATGGGAATGATGCGTCAAAACGTGGCGTCTAAACCAGTGACATGTATGGGAATCGAATTTCCGAATCCAGTTGGTTTAGCAGCCGGTCTTGATAAAAACGGTGCTTATATCGATGCGCTGGCGAGCCAGGGCTTCGGCTTTATTGAAATTGGTACAATTACACCCCTTCCACAGTCAGGTAACCCTGAACCTCGTTTATTTCGTTTACCGAAAGCAAAAGCCATTATTAACCGTATGGGTTTTAACAACGATGGCGTGGATCAGTTGATCGAAAATGTCAAAGCTGCAAAATTTAAGGGTGTACTTGGGATCAATATCGGTAAAAATGCAGTCACACCTGTTGAAAAAGCAGTTGACGATTATCTGATTTGTCTAGAAAAAGTTTATAACTACGCTTCTTATATTACGGTTAATATTTCATCTCCTAACACAAAAAATCTTCGCAGCTTACAAAGCGGTGATGCTTTGACTGAACTCTTAGAGACACTCAAGAAACGTCAACTCGAGTTGGCGGATGAAAATCAACATTATGTACCCTTAGTACTTAAAGTTGCACCAGATCTAGAACCAGAAGACATTAATTTTATTGCACAACAATTGTTAAAATTTAAAATTGATGGTCTGATTGTCACCAATACGACTTTGTCACGTGAAGGTGTTGAAGGCCTTCCATTTGGTGATGAAGCTGGAGGTCTATCCGGCGCGCCAGTCTTTGAGAAAAGTACGGCATGTTTGGCGGCTTTTGCTAAAGTATTAAACGGTCAAATTCCATTGATCGGTGTGGGTGGTATTTTGTCGGGCGCGGATGCTGTTGCGAAACAAAAAGCAGGAGCAAGCCTTGTACAAGTGTATAGTGGCCTCATATATACAGGTCCGACACTTGTAAAAGACTGCGTAGACGCATTGTAAATATCATGAATACCATTGATATCTTTATACTGATTATTTTGCTCATTGGAGGGCTTAACGGTTTGCGTCAAGGATTTGTAAAAGCCTTTGCGAACTTCATTGGATGGATTCTTGCACTTGTCATTGCGGCAAAGTATGCAACCGTCCTTGCACCTTCGATGACATCTTTAAGTACAGATCCAGTGGTACAAAAGATTGCCGCGTTCGCATTTATTGTATTGTTGATTGTAGTCATGACTTGGGTCGCGACATGGTTATTGAACAGTATTTTGAAAACATTAAAGCTCGGTCCGTTAAATCGACTGGCAGGTGGTGTTTTTGGAAGCTTAAAAGGATTGTTGGTGGTGCTGATCACTATGCAGGGGCTAGGTCCTTGGGTAGAAAGTTCACCACATTGGAAACAATCTAAAATGGTTCAGTCATTATTGCCATATGCGCCTTGGGCAACCGAATTGTCCAAAGATGCTGCAAATCAAGCACTTCATCATATTCAGTCTGAAGATGCTCAGAAATCTTCAGACCTACCATCTGAGTCGCAGAACAAGCACGGACGTTCTGGATCGGGTGAGTCAACAAATAATCCTTTTTATTAACCCTAGCTTGTCTGCGAGGTTGCTATGTGTGGAGTAGTTGGTATAGCTGGTAAATCACCTGTTAACCAAATGTTGTTTGATGCGTTAACGATGTTACAACATCGTGGACAGGATGCAGCCGGGATCGTAACTTGTCAGGATGGTCGTTTATTCCTGCGTAAAGATACGGGTATGGTGCGTGATGTGTTCCACACACGTCATATGCGTGCATTACAGGGTAATTATGGTATTGGCCATGTTCGTTACCCAACTGCTGGTTCTTCAAGCAGTGCTGAAGCTCAGCCATTCTATGTAAACTCACCTTATGGCATCACGCTTGCACATAATGGTAACTTAACTAATGCTGCTGAAATTCATGATGACTTGTTCAAGACTGACTTACGTCATATGAACACCGATTCAGACTCAGAAGTATTATTAAACGTATTTGCTCACGAATTGCAAAAACGCGCAAAACTTACACCAAGTGCTGAAGATGTATTCCACGTGGTTTCACGTGTGCATGAACGTTGCAAAGGTGGTTATGCGGTTGTTGCTATGATCACAGGTCAAGGCCTTGTGGGTTTTCGTGATCCAAATGGTATTCGTCCATTAATTTACGGTTCTCGTGAAACTGAAAATGGTATGGAATATATCATTGCGTCTGAATCTGTCGCAATTACAGCGCTTGGCTTTAAAGTTGAGCGCGATATTGCACCGGGTGAAGCAATTTATATTACTGCTGATGGCGTGATGTCGACCAAGCAGTGTGCAGTAGCCCCTGAATATCGTCCTTGTATCTTTGAATACGTATATTTTGCGCGTCCAGATGCAACCATTGACGGTATTTCAGTTTACAAAGCACGTTTGAAAATGGGCGAAAAACTTGCTCAGAAAATTCTACGTGAATGGGGCGATGAGCACGATATCGATGTCGTGATCCCAATTCCTGATACTTCACGTACTTCGGCGCTAGAGCTTGCAAATACTTTAGGTGTGAAATTCCGTGAAGGCTTCATGAAGAACCGTTATATCGGTCGTACTTTCATTATGCCGGGTCAGCAACTTCGTAAGAAATCTGTGCGTCAAAAGCTTAACCCTGTAGAGCTAGAGTTCCAAGGCAAAAACGTACTTTTGGTCGATGACTCGATTGTACGTGGTACGACTTGTAATGAAATCATTCAAATGGCGCGTGATGCGGGTGCGAAAAAAGTATTCTTTGCGTCTGCTGCACCGATGGTGAAATATCCAAACGTGTACGGTATCGATATGCCTGCCAAATCTGAACTGATTGCGTCTGAACGTAGCGTTGAAGAAATTCGTGAAATTATTGGTGCTGATCGCCTAATTTTCCAAGACTTGGAAGATCTAAAATCTGCAGTACGCACCAAGAAAGTCCCTGAGTTACAGGACTTTGATTGCTCGGTATTTGATGGTAAATATGTGGCAGGCGGTATTGATGCTGAATATTTGGCAGCTTTAGAGCGTAAGCGTAATGACTCTGCAAAAAATGAAAAGCCAGCCTATATTGATGTTAACATTGATGCAGCTTCTGTGGATTTAACAGGTGTTCGCGAAGAATAATCTGCTGAAAACACACTGAAAAAGCGGGAATTTCCCGCTTTTTTCATTTATGATGAGCAAACAAAAGACAATGTAGCTTAAGGGTATTACATTGAGACGTGTGGGTTATGATTTTATAAAAAACAAAAATATGTTTTGGCCTGTCACCATGTGTATGGCGGCAGTGTTTTTGACCGTCGCAATTATTAATGTAATTGTCGGTTTAATTGTGGATTATTATGATTCCACTCAGTCTATCTATTGGCATGTCCTTAGCCCATTTTTAGTGGCGGCTGTGCTGCTGATTATGTTGGTTTCAGTTCTCTATGATTTTTACACCTTTCGCTTAGGTGGTTATTCACTTGCCAAACAGTTAGGTGCGCGTCGTCTGAGTCTGATAGAAAGTATTCCAGAAGAAAGTGTTGCACTGCGTATGACTGAGCAGCTGGCAGATACCTTTCTAATCGATACTCCCGCACTTTATGTCCTACCTGATGAAGTGGGCGTGAATGCGCTCACCGCTGGTTTTAGCCCTCGAGATACATCGATCATTTTAACTTGGGGTGCCTTACAAACCTTAGATGAGATGGAAATGTATGGTTTGCTGAGCCATGAATTTAATAAAATCTTGTCGGGCGAAGCTGCAGAAAATACCCGTTTGAAAATCTTATATAGCGGGTTGACGACCTTTAGTCAGTGGGGCAGTAAAATTGCAAAACGTGGCTTCTATAAAAATGGACAAGCACGGGACAATAAGTTTGAAACCCTCTTTGTAGCGATTGGCGCGGTCATTTGGTTGATCGGAAGCTTAGGTGTTTTGATTTCCCGCTTTATTAAATATATCTCTTTGGGTTCTCGAACCTATCGTAATGACCAGAAAACTAAACGTCTGATTCAAAATGATGCTAATATTCAAACCTTATTAAGGATTTATGTGCATCATTCAGGTTCGCAAATTCATAGTGAATATGCGGAATCGATTTCTCATATGTGTTTTGCAAACTCACTCAGTCCGCAAAACTGGATGAATATTCACCCAAGTATTGAACAGCGTATTTTTGAATTAAATCCGGCGCTCATTCATGACCTGCAACTAGAAAATTTAAAAAAACTGCGAAACCAGCCGCTATTTTATTTATTCCGTTCACTAGAAGAAGCTAGTCCAGATGTTGCAACACCATGGAACTCGCCACAACCATTACCTTTACTGCGCTTGTCACCGATTAGTTTTGCGATACGAGATGCAATTAAACCGTTGAACCCTGAGATTCGTGAAAATTGGCAGCGGCCTGAATTGATCCAACGTGCCTTGCAAACAGCAACGGGTTCGCGTGAGGTGATGGTTGCTATTTTAATGATTCGTCAGTATCGAGAGTTTATTCCGACTGAAGCTGAAGTGAGTCGTGCGATTGTAGATGCATTATTGAATCTTGATGGTCGTGTGCATATCTCCATTTTTCATGAGGCATGTAAAAATATTGGCACTATGCCTGCAACAATTTCACGGCAGTTCTTAACCAAGCTTGCCAAGATTATTCAAGAAGATGGTGAAATTGGATTACTCGACGCCTTACTACTTGAAACAGTGAAATATGAGTTGAATCTGTTGCCTGCACATACACCTACGTCTTTAGAAGATGTAAAACCGAGTATTGTGCGTTTGATTGATGCCTTGTTGCATGTGCAACAAATTAACAGTGACAACCAACTCGAAGTGCGTGAAAAAATCCTCAATCGAATCTTAACGAAAGAAGAACTTGAGTTCTATCGCGATATATCTGATGAGCCAATTGATTTGGCTGAAATCCTAAATGATATTTCTGGGCTGCTGCTGCGTGAGCGGTTAAGCATTCTTGGGGTTGCTGAAATATGTTTATGGAATGATCGAATTATCACGCAAGATGAGTTGGATGTTTTGCAACTATTATATTGGCGTATTGGATTTGAATCAGCTGAGATAGTTGAACTAATGCAAAAGAAAAATAGTTTGATGATCGTATAATTATTTATAGCGGCTTGATTTATGAATAAATTGTTTAATTTTAAGTCAAAATTAGTCTGAGCAATTCTAAAGAATCTTTAAAGAAATAGTATGATCTAATTGATTTATAAAAGTTCAGCAAAACAGAGTGAATCCCGTTAGAATATCAAGCCTTGAATAGGTGAAAATGAAAGCATGATTGGGCATCAGCGAAGCATAATGGCGGCAATGGGAATTGATGTATGGATTCCTCAGGCGGCACCGTGTCAGCAATTTAGCTCAAATATCTGGCGAGATCAGGCGGCTCCTGAAATAGTCTCTGAAATTCTACTCAAAAATGAGCCTCAGCCAACGCCTGTTTCATCACAGACTGAGCTTAAAAACAACGTTGATGTTGTTGTAAATCAACCTGTAGAAGCACCTAAGGATGAACCAAAGGTTTTTGAACATGTTGAAGTTCGTCCGATTGTTCAAATCCCTTCGTTTAACTTAGAAGCCATCTGTTTAATGCACTGTGTCATTGTCATTGATGCCACCGAATTAACTGCAGAGCAGCAAGTTTTGTGGAGCAATATTCAGCGCGCAGTCAGTGCCGATTTCTTTGCTTTACAGTGGCCATTTGGTTGGGTGAATTTGCAAGATGGTCGTGGTGCAGCATCTTATGTGCAGGGCTTTATTGATGCGATGAGCTTGGATAAAAATGTTATTTGCTTAGGCGATATTCCGCATTTAGAGCATGCGAAGGTGTATCCATTGGCATCTTTACAGCAAATGATTGAACAGCCTTTATTGAAAAAACGCTTATGGCAATTTATGCAAAATAAGGCAGGACAAAATACTTAAATTACGTAAATGGAAAATTTATGCAAAAAAAAGTAGTGGTTTTTAGTCAAATAGATCAAGAAATAATTCAACGTTTAGAACAGCAATTTAAAGTTTTCCAAATTAGCCCTAAATTGGGTGATGTGAATCAGCAAATTCTTGAGCATTCAAAAGATGCTGACGCCATGATCGGTGCGGGACGTTTGTTGAATGCTTCGAATTTAGAGCATGCATCACAATTAAAAGTCATCTCAAGTGTAAGTGTCGGTTATGATAACTATAATCTTACATTTTTAAACCAAAAAAATATATGGTTGAGCCATACTCCGCATGTATTGACGGAAACTACAGCAGATTTAGCCTTTACCTTGCTGATGAGTGCAGCACGGAAAGTGCCTGTATTGGATCAATGGACCAAACAAGGGCAGTGGAAGCGTACAGTGGGCCCTGAGCAATTTGGCATGGATGTCTTTGCTAAAACCATCGGAATTATTGGCTTAGGACATATTGGAGCAGCGACTGGGCGTCGTGCTCGCTACGGCTTTAATATGAATGTGCTCTATCATAATCGCCGGGAAAAAATTGAATTGGCTGAATCTTTATCAGCGCAATATTGCGATTTGGATGATTTGTTGCAACGTGCTGACTTTGTGGTCGTTGCAGTGGATTTAAATGCAGAATCGAAAGCTTTAATTGGTGAGCGTGAGTTGGCCTTGATGCAATCACATGCGGTATTGGTCAATATTTCACGGGGTTCAGTGATTGATGAAGCCGCATTAATCGATGCATTAAGTCGTGGTCAAATATTTGCAGCAGGCTTAGATGTGTATGAGCAAGAGCCACTTCAAGAATCCCCTTTATTTACATTAGCCAATGTCGTGACATTGCCCCATGTGGGTTCAGCAACAGCGGCAACCCGTAAACGTATGGCAGAGTTGGCTTATCAAAATTTAGTGGATGTTTTGGTACATGAGCGCGCGCCGCGCTATGTGGTCAATCCAAAATTTGAATAAACAATCACAACAGTTTTCTCCATAATTCACCAAAATTCAATGCTATATTCGATGAAGTACGAATATGAAATTTAGAGAATAGACTTTGAAAAAGATTTTACTGGCATGTGGTCTCGGGCTTTGTTCGACATTGGCGCAGACGCAGTCCGTAGATTTTAGTTCATCCCCACAATTTTCTGTGCCTGAAATAGGTAGTGGCGTCGGCTTGTTGGATCAACAAAAAGAGCGTGCCATTGGCGAGAAGGTGTATCGTGAGGTGCATCGTCAACTTCCTGTGACTGAAAATCCGTGGATGGAAGATCGTCTTTTATCTGTCTTTACGCATATTTTGAGCCAAACCCAACTCAACCAACCGGTCGGTTTGTTATTAATTAATGATCCACAAATTAACGCTTTTGCTGTGCCGGGAGGTTTATTTGCATTAAATGCTGGATTAATTAATTCAGCTCGCAACATGGATGAAGTGGCAGGGGTGATGGCGCATGAAATTGCACATGTCTCACAACGTCATTACAGTCGTTCACAAGAAGCTTTTAAAGGGCAAGGTTTATTGTCACTAGCCGGTATTTTGGTCGGAGCCTTGGTGGCCTCACAGGCAGATGGTGATGTCGGTGCGGCTGTAATGATGGGTTCACAAGCCGCTTTGATGGATAAACAGCTAACCTATAGCCGCAATCAAGAACGTGAAGCAGACCGCATCGGGATGCAGTATATGTACCGTGCAGGATACAATCCGCAAAGCATGGCTGACTTTTTTGAAGTGATGCATCGCTCTACGAGTCGAGTGAGCTTTCTGCCTGATTTTTGGTTGACACATCCTTTAACCACGGAACGTATGAGCGAGGCGCGCTTACGTGCCAATCAGTTGCCTCAAGTTAAAACTAGTTTGGTTGATCAAGATTTTGAAATTCTGCGCTGGTATAGTCGAGTACTCTCAGGTCAGGTAACTGAATTGCAATTAAATACAATGGTGGCACAAAAGAATTATGCAGCTGAGTTGGCTTTGGTGAGCTTGCATATTAAACAAGGTGACTTTAGTGCTGCTCAAAAGTTATTAAATGAAGCAGCAAAACAAAATGCATCGCATGCACTTTTTACTATTTTGCAGACCGATGTGCTGTTGGGCCAAAATAAAGCAGCCGATGCCGTGAACGCTGTGAAAAGTTCGGCAATCATCATGCCTGAAAATCGTGCATTAAATTATAAATATGCAGAGGCTTTGATTCGAAACAAAGAATATGCGCAAGCACAACTGATTCTACAGCGATTTTTACAAGCGAACCCACGTGACTTGAGTGGTTGGCGACTGATGTTGCAAATGGCTGATGCAGACAAAGACGCAAGCTTCCGTTCTATTAATGTGCTGCGCTATCGAGCTGAAGTAGAGTATTGGGGCGGGGATGAAGAACGTGCGATTAAATCTTTGCTACAGGCGCAGCGCATCACCAAAGACTCGAAAAGTCTTTCTGCAAAAATCAAGCAGCGTGTAGACGAAATGCAAAATGAACGGAAATTAAAAATATAAAGATTTCAACTGTGATGCACTTATCTATGTCGATTATAAAGTGCAAATTGTAGTTTTAGTGGCTTAGATTAATCAGTGTAAACTAGCTGGATGTAAAAAGTTTATGATTAAGAACTTACAAATGAAAAATATGATTTTGGCGGCCTGTCTGTTGGGCTTAGCAACGAATATTGCAGCAGCTAGCGCAGAACAATATGTGATTGCTGTGAATGATATTAACGAAAAATATAAAACTGATGTACGCCAATTTTTTAGTCAGTTAGACCCGCAGCAACAGGGATTTAAAGCAGACCAGCAAGTGAAATACTGCGGTATTGTTCAGACTTATGTGAATGATCTTTATCGTGCTGCAGACGAAAATCGTGCATTTTTAGATCGTGAGTACCGTAATATGAATAAGCAGGATGTGATTCAGCAGGTGATCGCATCAAAAGAGATGCAATTATTAAAAAAATATAATGTGCAGTGTGCCCTAAATTAAAATTGGTTTTACAAACATTTTAAATCATTGCGAGAAACTGAAAAAAATGAAACTCGATGATTTTGATATAAGTCATGGCAGAATCACGCTTCAGTTGATTCAGCGTCACGATGCAAAAGCACTTTATGAAGCGATCTGTCAAAGTATAGAGACCTTACGAATGTTTCCTGCAAGTTTGGCTTGGTCCTTACAAGAACCTAATTTAGATGCTTCATTGGCATTTTGTGATTCGAGAGTGTTGGCTGCGTTAAATCAGGAAAATTTTGTTTATGTGATTCGTGAGCAACAGTCGCATAACTTTCTAGGTGTCATGGATATTCATCAAATCAATTGGATGGAAAACCAAGCTAACGTTGGGTTTTGGGGAAATGTTGAATTTAAAGGGCAGGGTTTGATGACAGAAGCTTTGCAGTTATTTGTGGATCAATTATTGAATGATCTAGGATTTCAGCAATTAAACGCTTTTGTAGATGTAGAAAACAAGCAAGCACGACGTCTATGTGAACGAGCAAATTTTAAATTGATTGAAATCGAACAAGCTGCAATTCAAAATCCAGTAGATGGAAGTTGGCGAGATATTTGTAAGTATGAAATCGTTAGATAAGAAAGAAAATTATAAATGATGAATAAATTTGAATTTGGATAATTTGGCTATTTAAGTCATCAGCGTACTTAAATAGACCAAATCAAACAATATAGATGAAAGATTAAGAGAGTTTCGCTTTAATTTTAGCTGAAACTTGTGCAGGATCGGCACGTCCGGCTATGAGCGGACGTAGAGAGTTCATCACCTTACCCATATCTTTCATGCTAGTAGCTTCTTGCGCAGTAATTGTTTGCGCAATGATGGAATCAAGTTCTTCCTCAGTCATAGCTTCTGGTAGAAATTGAGATAACACCTCAATCTCGGCTTGTTCCTTACTAGCTAAATCATCTCGATTTGCACCTAAAAAGGCTTTAACCGATTCTTTGCGTTGTTTGATTTGCTTTTCAATGACCGCAAGAACTTGCTTATCGTCAAGCTCTATGCGCTCATCGACTTCGATTTGCTTGATTGCTGCCTGTAGACTACGTATTACCGTTAACTTGTCCATTTCTTTAGCACGCATAGCGGCTTTTAAAACTTCAGTTATTTGGTTTTTTAAAGTAGTCATTTATCTTGTCCAGGTTAGTCAATCAATCACAAATTAATCTTAGTAAAGGCGAGTAGTACGTACTGATTCGCGAGCCAATTTCTTTTGGTAGCGTTTAACAGCAGCAGCTTTTTTACGTTTACGTTCTTGAGTTGGTTTTTCGTAGAATTCACGTTTACGAACGTCAGCAAGAACACCCGCTTTTTCGCATGAACGTTTGAAACGACGGATAGCTACGTCTACTGGTTCGCCTTCTTTCAATTTAACTTGTGGCATGAAGAATCCTCATTAAGTTATGGATAAGATCTCGGGTCGAATTACCCTTGATCACAAGTGAAGGTCAGTATTTTACTCATTTACATCTCATATCACAAGTCTATAATAGGTTTCGCAATATTTTGAAATGGGCAAAAGGCAGTTTAATGATCGTTTTAGGCTTGGAAACTTCGTGTGATGAAACAGGACTCGCACTCTACGATAGTGAGCAAGGATTACGCGGACAAGTATTGTATAGCCAAATCAAACTGCATGCAGAATATGGTGGTGTGGTACCTGAATTAGCTTCACGTGACCATGTGCGTAAGTTAATTCCGTTATTAAAACAACTGCTTGAAGAAAGTAAAGTTGATAAATCAGAAATTGATGCCATTGCATATACTCGCGGGCCGGGCTTGATGGGTGCATTAATGACAGGCGCATTGTTTGGTCGTACGTTGGCATTTGCACTGAATAAACCTGCAATTGGTGTACATCATATGGAAGGTCATATGTTGGCGCCGCTGTTGTCTAAAACTCCACCAGAATTTCCATTTGTGGCACTTTTAGTCTCTGGGGGACATACTCAATTGATGGCTGCTTATGGAATTGGTCAATATGAATTATTGGGTGAGTCGATTGATGATGCAGCAGGTGAGGCATTCGATAAAGTCGCTAAAATGATGGGTCTACCATACCCAGGTGGTCCAAATATTTCGAAATTGGCGATCAATGGCGACATCAATGCCTTTGAATTTCCACGTCCAATGCTACACCAAGGTTTAGATTTTTCATTTAGTGGTTTAAAAACTGCCGTTTCAGTTCAATTGAAAAAAGTTGAAGGCGAAGGTCGTGAGGCGGATATCGCTGCATCTTTCCAAGAAGCGTTGGTTGATACATTGGTGAAAAAATCAGTCAAAGCCTTAAAACAAACTGGTTTAAAACGTTTAGTTATTGCCGGTGGTGTAAGTGCAAACAAGTGTTTACGTGAGCGCTTAGAAGCTGATTTGGCAAAAATCCGTGCAAATGTGTTTTATGCAGAACCTGCACTGTGTACAGATAATGGCGCAATGATTGCATTTGCTGGTTATCAGCGTCTTAAAGCGGGCCAGCATGATGGTTTGTCTGTTACGACTACACCGCGTTGGCCGATGACGGAATTAGGTAATCCAAACGAAGCGTAAAAATCGTTTAAAAAGGAGGCTAAATTAGCCTCTTTTTTTTATTGTGTGTTTCAAAAAAGAGACTGTGGTTTTAGAACAATATTGTGGATATGATGGCTCAATAAATAATTAGAGCCATGTGAAATAATGACAAAAAATAATGAAGCTTTGGATCAATCAAAACCAAATCAAAGTCATATTGACCTAAAGAAATTTTATAAAGGTGTTTCTTTACCCTATGAAACTTTGGATATCCACAATATTCCAGATGGGGCAAAACAAGACCATTTTATTGAAATTCATTGTGGAGGTTTTGGGTCGGAAATTTTCTCACATCCCACTCAAAAATATCAATTTTATGCTCTTACGGATCGAGGTCCGAATACAACCTATGATGTGAATGGAGATAAAGGCAAGATATTCTTAGATCCAAGCTATACGCCAAAAATCAGACTTTTTGAATTGCAGCTCGATGGATCGATTAAAAAATTGAAAGAAATATTACTCAAAGATCCAACTGGGAGACCTATAACAGGTTTGCCAAATCAGCATTTCGGTGCAACAAAAGAAGTGGCTTATGATCAAAATGGTGTGGTTTTAGCAATTGGCACAGATGAATATGGCTTAGATTCTGAGGGTTTGGTTGCATTAAAAGATGGCACATTTTGGGTGAGTGATGAATATGGGCCTCATCTCGTTCATTTTAATAGCGAAGGCGTGGAAATAGACCGTATTAATGCATACAAATAAGATGAGCGTTGCAAGTCGGGTTATTTTCTTCCAAATGCATTTGCCAATCGTAAGCAAAATCGAGGGATGGAAGGTTTGACGATTACACCAGATCAAAAAAAATTGGTCGGCATCATGCAGTCGACGATGAGTAATCCAGATTCATCAGTCACAACGTCAGACTTGGTTCGTATTGTGGTGGTCAATTTAGACGATGGGTCAATTGCACAATATTTATATCGGCAAGAACTTAGGTCAAACTCAAATACAGCTATTGTTGCGCTGAGTGAGACATGCTTTTTAGTAGCTGAACGTGATGATGATTTTTATAAAGATAATTCAAACGCTTTTAAACGAATCTATAAAATATATCTCGATGCGGCGACAAACCTAGAAAAAGTTCAACTAAGTGATCATTTTCAGCAAAATGAATCTTTAGGATTGCTCATTGATGGGCAAACACTTGAACAATATCTGCTTAATGATGGTTGGGAAGCACTCAAAAAGTTAAATATTTTGCCTGTGGCAAAGAGCTTAGTTGTCGATTTAGTCGAAACTTTACATTATCCACACGATAAAGTTGAAGGCTTGAGGGTGATTGATGAACAGCATTTGGCAATTATAAATGATGATGATTATGGTTTTACAGAAACGGATGGGATCTTGGAGCAAAAATACCTTGATGCGGAGAAAAGTGTGATTGATTGCAATACCTTATATGTGATTGGTCAACTCAATTTAGCGCCATAAGTGGTGTGTTCTTAATGATTTTCAAGCAATTGGTTCAATCAAGAGTTTATTAGCATTTAAAAGCAGCCAACGAGGATGTGGCTGCTTTTAGCTGAAATTGTCTGACTTGCTTTGCAGAACTTATATTTTCAGATCATAAAAATATTGTAGACGTTATTTTTCCAAAGCCTTTAGATTTTCAGACCCAATCCAATGCTTTGAAAACTGATAAGCAGCACGGCCTGAACGCTGCCCACGAGACTGACACCATCTTAAGGCTTCAGCACGAACTTCGCTGGTCATGGCTAAATCAGCCTTGGCAAGATAGTGTTCCACAATTTCGAGATATAAATTTTGATCCATTGGGTAGAACGAGAGCCAAAGTCCAAAACGGTCAGAAAGGGATATTTTTTCTTCGATCGCTTCTTGTGGATGGAGCTCAGTATATTGAGGAACATCTACCTTAGTTACAGGTGTATTTTCATGCATGAATTCAGGTAATAAATGACGACGGTTGCTCGTAGCATAAATTATAAAATTACTTGAACCTGACTGTAATGAACCATCTAAAACACTTTTTAAACTGCGATAGTTTTCATCTTCAGCATTGAATGCCAAATCATCACAATATACGATAAATTTTTCAGGACGATTTTCAATTAACTTTTGAATTTCTGGCAAATCAGATAAATCATCACGCTCAATTTCAATTAAACGTAAACCTTGGTCTGCATAATGGGTGAGCAGAGCACGGACGATGGATGATTTACCTGTACCACGAGAGCCAGTGAGTAAAACATCATTGGCAGGTAAGCCTTTTAAAAACTGTAAAGTGTTTTGAATCACTTTTTCTTTTTGACGTTCAATTCCTTTTAAATCTTCTAAATACATGACTTTGGGCTGTTGAATGGCTTTAAGCTGTTTATCTTGCCATTTAAACGCGATACTCGAAAAATCGGGTGCTTGTTTAAGCTCAGGCAAACTGTGCTGTAGTTGTAAGAGTACAGTAGATAGCGATTGAAGGATGTTGTCAGGTAAATCAATTGTAGCCATGATAAGTCAGCTTGTCGTGTCTTGTTGTTGGTTAGTATATGACAGCAGTGTACATCAATAATGCAGTTATAATTGCTGAAATATGTCAAAGTTAAATGATTGTTCTGGCAGATCTGCGCTATTCGAACAACCAAAAAGTTGTTATAAATCTAGCCGAGTGAACAGTTTAAAATGTGCTGAGGGATAGTCATGTTGTTTACAGAGTTTTCAAAAAGTATTAATCCACATCAGGCATATCGGATAAAAAAATTAAAGCGTCAGCTCGACCGTGCTGAATGTTATGAAGAATGGAAAGATATCGCACTTAAAATAGATGAAGAATCGGGTGCGCAAGAATGGAAACTCGATAATAGTTCACCGTATTTTGATGCAGAAATTATTACTCATCGTTTAGGGTTGCTGAGACGATATCGAGCTCAGAAACGTACTCGAGATTTGATGTATATTTTAAGTGAAGGTTTAACTTATGATGTGGGCAATATTGCCCATCCCTTGCTGTTTACAGTAGCCTACGTCGGCACCAAAAAAATTATTGAAGACTATGTTGATGAGGTGAGTCAAAGTTTGGCTTTTATCGCATCCGAAGAATGCGTTTGTCTCAATGCCGCACAAAAAATTGAATTTTTTGAACAAAGCCAAAAAGCGTATGGTCAACCTGTTTTGATGTTTTCAGGCGGTTCAACTTTAGGTTTGTTTCATACCGGTGTGTGTAAAGCACTGATGGAACAAGATTTAATGCCAAAAGTTCTGTCTGGTTCCAGTGCTGGCGCCATTATGACCGGGATGTTGGGTGTATCTAAACCGTCAGAATTTACCAATTTATTAAACGGACAAAACTTCTTTAGTGAGGCATTTCACTTTCGTAAATTGACTGAGTTAGTGCAGGGTAATGGCGGTTTGGCAGATGTAAAATATCTGAAAAAGTTTTTGGTTGAAAACTTAGGTGACTTAACTTTTGCCGAAGCATATAAGCAATCAGGTCTACATATCAATGTGGCAGTTGCGCCTTATGATGCATCACAAGATGCAAGAATTATGAATGCGTATACCTCACCCGATTTGTTGGTATGGAGTGCGGTGTTGGCATCTTGTGCAGTGCCTATTCTATTTCCACCGGTACGACTGACCAGTAAGCGTTATGACGGGCAATTTACGCCATATATGTCGGCTACACGTTGGGTGGATGGTAGTGTGCGCAGTGATTTCCCACAGGAGAAAATGGCGCGTCTATATAATATTAATTATAGTATCGCCAGTCAGGTCAATCCGCATATTGTGCCATTTATGCAGGATGATGCTTCACGTTTTCGTAAAAGCATGTTGAGTTGGCCTGAGCGGATCGTTCGTCGTCAAGGCAAGGTGATTAGTAAAGGGGTGATGGATTTTGCCCGTGAGCGTGCAGGAAGTATTCCACCGGTAAGACGTTTGCTTGATCATGGTTATGGTGTGGTGGATCAGCGTTATTATGGTGATGTCAATATTGTTGGGAAATATGGCTTAAGACACTATAGTTATATGTTGCAAAATCCGCGACCTTATCTGTTTAAGGTCTTGCAGCGTGAAGGTGAAAGAGCCACATGGCCGAAAATTTCATTAATCGAAACGCAAGCCCGCATCGGTAAGACCATTCAGCATTGTTTGGAATTATTAAATTATCAAAATGCACCCAATCAACGCCATGCAGAATTTATTGCGGTTTAAATCCACAGATTTAACGCAAATCATTTATGAGCCAAAAACCAAATCCAAAAGTTTGGTTTTTGGCCGTCGTCTATATCAATTTCAATTCAATCAACAACTTTATTGGCTCAAGGCGCAAGTCAGTAACAGCAGCCTTGAACATGCAGCTAGTTTTGGTCATGAAATTGAGCTGTATAAACTATTCAGTCAAGCGTCTAGACAAAACAGCATCACGTTACCTTTTCAAGTGATAAAAGAGAAGCATCTCAGTATTCAGCAAGAGCCTATTGATCACTTATTAATACTGCCCAATGCTGAGCCTTGGTTCTTACAGCCTGTATCGAATTTGAGCATTGAGCAGGTGAGGCAAGTGCTATGGCAAGCAATCGATGTGGTTGAACGATTAAGCTTGCACGGTTGGATACATGCAGATTTAAAACAAGAGCATTTTGTGAATTGGCAAGGGCAGTGCAGACTCATCGACTTTGAGCAAGCGCTCCCGTTGGCTGTTGACCAGCAAAATGCCTTAACTGCGACACCACGTTATATGGCTCCAGAACTTTTCCATGGACAAGCAAAATCTTTGCACAGTGATATCTATGCGCTGGGGATTATTTTCTTGGAATGGCTGACATCACAGCGTTTAGAGGCGAAAAACTATCAAGATTGGGCCTATTTACATTGCCAACGCTTAAAGCTTGATCTGCCAATGCAATATCAAGGGTTTAGTCAGCTATTGCAACACATGTTGATGAAGCAAAAAAATGACAGATTGGTGGATTTTTATCGCTTAAAAAGCGACTTAGTTGCTGAATTTGCTTAAGAAAAATACAAAAAAAGCACTATTGTTTTTTATTTAAACAAACAAGATGCTTTTTTATAAAAAAGGCTTGTCATGTAGGGGTGATCTCTATAATATACACAGCCATCGGGGACGTGGCGAAATTGGTAGACGCACTGGATTTAGGTTCCAGCGCCGCGAGGTGTGAGAGTTCGAGTCTCTCCGTCCCCACCACTGAATTACTAAACATGAGTTTGGTAATGAAGGTCACAGAGGATTGGTGTAATGGTAGCATGACGGTCTCCAAAACCGTTCGTCAAGGTTCGAATCCTTGATCCTCTGCCAAGTTTTAAAAAGTCTGACATTGTCAGCAACCCTGTTGGGGACGTGGCGAAATTGGTAGACGCACTGGATTTAGGTTCCAGCGCCGCGAGGTGTGAGAGTTCGAGTCTCTCCGTCCCCACCACTTAATTTATTAAGTTGCCAAATAAACAGGTTTTTAAAACAAATTAAAGTCTGACATTGTCAGCACCCGAGTTGGGGACGTGGCGAAATTGGTAGACGCACTGGATTTAGGTTCCAGCGCCGCGAGGTGTGAGAGTTCGAGTCTCTCCGTCCCCACCATTAGATTAAGCAAGGTTTTATACCTTGCTTTTTTGTTTTTGAAATTCGAAAAAATCAGTGTCCCAAACGTGGTTTTTTTGAAAACATAATCTAATGAAATAAATCTAATGAAAGATGATGAACCAAGAGATACAGCAAGATGTCTAATCTTGCTTTTTTATTGTCTGAAATTTATCTCGTTAAAAATGAGTCAGTAAAACAAAGGTGAAAAAAAGCCCGCATATACGGGCAAATTTAGAAATGCGGATTCGAATTAAATCATTTATTTCAAATCGTTCGAATAAATTATAGAGAAGATTACGCCTTTAGATGATCTTCAAACTCTTCACCGAGCTGCATGGCCAAAGCATTACCAGACAAATCTACAGTCACTAGACCATATTCTTTTTTAAAACTGAATGTAAATCCACGATTATCTGCCAGTGTACGAACAGAATATCCTAACTTTTCTAACCAAAGACGGAAGGCAACTAAATTTTTTGCTTTAACCACTTTTTTCACGAGCGAACTCCTTATCAATCATTAAAATATTAAATAGGGGTGTCAAAATATTTTTTAAAGGGGAAATGGAAAACTTTTATTTAAAATATGAAATTTTGATGGATAAATAAACAGATTATCGGCTTATAAATTGTATAAATTCATTTAACTCGCTGTTTTATAACAATCTAAACTTAATGTAAGTAAATATAACGTATTTTGAAAATTTGGGTTTTAATTGCTGGCTTAAAATCTATCCTATGCCTATAGAGAAGCTGTGTGCAAAATAAGCGATGACTTAACTTAGAAAGTATAGTGGATTAGGTGTGCAGTATTGATTGCAAATAAAGACTTGTTCACAGCCAAATTAACTGGATAGGTGAGCATGCAAAGCTATTTCACATCAAGATTTGTCGAAATGCTTTTATACTATATCCCATCGATATAAATAGATTGAACGCATGCAAAACATTGAGCACGATGTCAAAGCAAAAATTGAACAGATGCAACAAGCAGGGCAGACGCCTGTTGCGGTGATGCTTGGACATGAAGATTGGTTGGTCTTTTCGGAGCAATCCAAAGTGGCATATACGCCTTTTGGCAGTGCGCGACGTTATCAGCCTGCATTAGGTGGTTTATTGATGGTACGTATCGATGAAATGCAAGCCGTACGAGTTGTGACTCAAGCCGAATTGGATGATTTTGCTGCAACCAATCAAATTTTATAAATAAAATGATGAATCGGCCCGAAATATTCATCACAAATAAAACAGTTTATTTGTGATGAAATCTTAAATGCTTATAACTCGCAATCCAATTAAAAATTGTCTTTGAGTTCTCTTAAGCGCTGAAACGCTTCAACACTTTCTGCACGTAAAAATGGATTGGTTTCTAGTTCTAATTCAATGCTGCTTGGCAAAGTACATTTCCCGAGCATGCGTAGGGATTCAACCTCATCAAACCGCTGTTGTATGGCAAGGTTGTCAGGTTCAACATGCCGCGCAAACTGCGCATTCGATAGGGTGTATTCGTGAGTACAATACACTTGAGTTTCTGCAGGGAATGCGGCAATACGGTTCAATGAATCGTACATTTGTTGAAAAGTACCTTCAAATACACGTCCACAGCCCATAGCAAATAATACATCGCCACAGAACAGTGTATGAATGTCATCGATAAAATATACGATATGACCGAGGGTGTGGCCGGGCGTTGCTGTTATTTCGACTTCAAGACCATGAAATTCAAAACGGTCATTATGATCGAGAGGATAATTCACCCATGGAATACGGCTTAATTCTGCACGGGGGCCGTAAACAGCAATGTTTTTATCTTGAATAAGTTCCGGTACGCCACCGACGTGATCTTTATGCCAATGCGTTAGCCAAATTTGCGTAAGATTGAGCTGATGTTCCTGACAATAGCGCTCGACCAAAGCGGCTTCAGTAGGATCTACTGCAATGACATCATGGCTTTCGGTGTGTTCAAGCAGCCAAATATAATTTTGCAGTGAATTTTTGACATCCAATGTATGTATTTTAAACGCCATATCCATTCATTCAATATTTTAAATTAAGTTAAAGTTAGCATGAAAATGCTCAAAAGGTATGATTATCGATTTTCAACCCTAAATAAACGACAGAGTTCATAGCGCTATTTTAGTCTGGTGTCTCGTCTACAGATACAGGATTACCAATGGTATAAAAGTGCCCGCCAGCAACATGATGTAGGCTTTTCCATTCATCTGCTACTTCATGATAATACCAATGTCCGTTACGGAAGACGCGGTCGTCTGCATAAGCAGCAATGACTTCGCCGATAAACAGATCATGTGCTTGTTGATTGTGAGGTTCAGGAATAAGTTTGCACAGTAGCCAAGCAGCACAACCTTCAACCACAGGAATATCAGAGGCATTAAATTGAAATAATTCCACGCCACATTGGCGTAATTTTTCTGGCGCATCACGTTGGCTCATCATGCCAAGTGCATAGACCATTTTGAGTTGTTTCAGTGTCGGTACTTGTAAGGCGAAATAACCTGAATTTTCAATAATCTCACGTGTTTTAGTTGATTTATCCAGTACTACCGTCACTTTTGCAGGGTTGAACTCTAAGGCGCATGCCCATGCTGCAGTCATCACACCAGTATGGGTTTGATCCTGAGCAGAGACGAGCACAGTCGGGCCATGATTTAAAAGTCGGTATGATTTTTCTAAAGGAACAGGGTGAATATGCGTTTTCAAAATTGTACCTATATTTAAGTGCATCTAAAACTTAGATGTTTTATTAAAAAGTGCTGTTACATAGCATATAACGCATGAAATATTTTCAAAAGCCTTTAATATAAATCACTAAATCAGGAGTTCTATCAATGAAAATGTATCAAGTGGACGCATTTACCCAAGTGTTATTTAAAGGCAACCCAGCGGCGGTTTTGGTGTTGGATGAATGGTTAGATGAACACTTGATGCAACAGATTGCTTTGGAAAATAATCTGTCTGAAACTGCATTTGTGAAAAAAATCGACAGCAGCAATTATGAAATTCGTTGGTTTACGCCGACCACTGAAGTGGATTTTTGTGGACATGCGACATTGGCCAGCAGTTATGTGCTTTTTGAGTTTTATACTGTAGAAAAAAACATCCAATTTCATGTCAAAAATCTCGGTATTTTTAGCGTAAATAAAGCTGAAGATGGAAAAATTCTGATGAATTTCCCTGTGCGTCGGGCACAGGTCGTGAGCGAATATCCTGAAGAGCTACGTCTAGGGTTGAGTCAACCTTTTAAGCAGGTTTATCTGAATGCGCAGGCGTATATCGTGGAATACGAAACGGCTCAACAGGTTTTGGATGAACAACCGAATTTTGAAATTTTAAAACGACTCGGCAAAATCCGCACCGCAATTACAGCGCCGGGTACGATTACTGATGTTGCAATCACTGCGGCAGCCCAGCAATATGACTGCATTTCACGCTATTTTGCACCGGGTAATGGCATCAATGAAGATCCTGTTACGGGTTCTATTCATACCGGAATCGTGCCTATTTGGGCAGAACGTCTACACAAGCGTCAGATCTTGGCGTATCAAGCATCAAGCCGTGGTGGTGAGTTACATTGTCAAATGCTCGAAAATGACCGTATAGAAATCTCAGGCTATGCTTGTTTATATATGCAGTCTGACATTTATATCTGAACATAAATCAAATACATGCTGTCGAAATCTGCGGCATGTATTTAATAAAAAGTAACTATTAATCCTGAAAAGCTCAGCATAAAATCAAAACCAATCTGATCGACAGCATTGCGCTGATCGATGCTAAATATAAAGGACACTTGAATTACATGCGTATTAAACATTTAACGCTTTCACTTTTTTTTGCAGGTTTAAGTACAAGCCTCTTTGCTCAACCTGTATTGGTTAAAACTGAACAAGCCATTGAAGAATATAAATTAGATAACGGTTTTCGTGTGGTTTTGGCGCAAAACGATAAAGAAAGCAAAGTGTTTATGAATACGGTGTATTTCACGGGTTCTTTAAATGACCCTGCGGGCAAAGGTGGTTTGGCACATTTGCTCGAACATTTGGCCTTTAAAGGCACTGAAAATGTCAAAGGTGATGAATTTCAGCGTCGCTTAGACCAATTCACGCTGATGACCAATGCCAGTACGGATTATTATTCAACGAAATACACCAATGTGATTCGTCCTGAACAAAGTTCAATCGATCAAGTTTTGCATTTGGAAGCAGAACGGATGGACAAATTGGTACTTCAGGAAAAATTTGTACCGACAGAAATTGATATCGTTAAGCGTGAACGTGAAATTCGTTTAGATCAGCCATTTTCAGTGTTAATCGACCAAGTTTTAAAAGAAGCCTATGGCAATCAATCTTTAGGCCGCTTACCGATAGGTGATTTGAAAGAACTTCAATCGATCAATATGAACGAATTAAACCAGTTCTATCGCCGTTGGTATGCGCCAAATAATGCAGTGATGGTGATTTCTGGTAAGTTTGATAAAGCGGCTGTATTAAAACAAATTGATCAACAATTTAGCCCAATTGCCGCACGTCAAATTCCTGAACAGGCCAAAGTCCCTAAATTAGATGGAACGAAATTAAAGCAACGCGAATTTACCGTTCATAAGGGTAGTGACTTTGGCAAATTTAATATTTATTTAAATGGTGCAGTCGAACCGATTAAAACTGCTTTGGCGGTATCTCCAACTTTGTATACCTTACAGCCAAGTGGACATTTGTATCAAAGCATGGTGGAAACAGGGACAGCAACCGCAGTTCAATCCACCACATGGTTAGATAAAGATTTTAATTTGGTGTTTATGGGGGCGATATATGGCCCAAGTCATGATGCTAACAAAGTGGTAACCAGTCTGGCACAAGGTGTAGAGCAGAATAAAGCCTTTAATGATGTTGAGCTAAACCGTGTTAAAAGCTTGACTCGAAATATGGCTGACAATGTTAAGAATAGCGCTACGGCTCTTGGCGAACGTCTCAGTTCTTATACTGTGGCTTATAACGGGGACTGGTCTCAATATTTCCGAGACTTAGATAAAGTACAAAAGCTGAGTGTAAGCGACGTGAATCAAGTGTATAAGGATTTTCTAAAGCCTGAATACCGTGTCACAGGAAATATTCTACCAACACCTGAAGACCAGAAGAAAGCACAGCAACAGGCTGCGTCGAAACCTGCTGAAACTTTAGATCAGCAAGCGCCTGCAGAAGAGCCATTGAAAGATGCGAGTGTTTATCGTGCTGAAGTGAAGCAATATGTTGCAGAGTCTAAGCAATATTTAAATCAGAAAGAAAAGCAGATTCAGCGCGCTAAATTTAAAAACGGCATTCAGTATGCGTTGTTTCCAACTAAAACCCGTGATGACAAAACCTATGCCACGATTGCTTTGGATTTTGGTACAGCACAAAGCTTAATGAACAAAGGGGAGTTACTAGATTTGACAGCTTACCTCATGTTCCGTGCATCTAAAGATCAAAGTTTGCAGAAAATTGCCGATAAAATTATTGATGTTGGTGGGGGTGCAACGGTCAGTGCAAATGATAATGGTCTCATGATTCAAGTGGTTGCACGTAAAGAAAAATTTGCTGACTTTTTGCAATATGTCATTGATGTTATTAAAGCACCAGCATTTGAACAATCACAATTTGATTTAATCAAAGCGCAAAGTTTGTCGAGTTTGGATCGACCTTATACAGAGCCGGATACCGTTGCAGCAATGACTCTGTCGCGTATTGTCGAGATCTATCAGCCGGGGGATATTCGTTATCACTTCGAACCGGAACTTGCGAAAAAACAAATTGAGTCGGCTACACGTGATCAAGTGCAGCAGTTACATCAAAAATTCTTTAAAACACAGCACGCACAAATTGCGGTAACAGGTGATTTTGATACCAAGCAAATAGAAAAAATTCTGAAAAAAGAATTTGCAGATTGGAAAACCAGCGAGCCATATCAACGCTTAGAGTCTACATTTACAGCGTATCCTGCACAGAAAGTGCATGCATTGTCTGAACAGCGTGAGTTTGGTAGTTACCAAGCCATTATGACTCTACCTGTAGGTGTAGAGCATACCGATTCTCCTGCGTTACAAGTATTACGCCACATACTTGGTGATTCACAGTTGTCTTCACGTCTAGCCCAAGAGTTACGTGAAAAGAATGCACTGGTTTATGGTTTTAGTGCAGACATTAATTTTGATGAATGGGTGAATTCAGGTGTACTGAGTATTGATGCAAACTACACTGCGGGTAAATCAGCACAAGTTTCTCAGTCTGTTCATAAAGTGTTGCAAAACTTATTGAAAAATGGCGTGACGGAACAGGAAGTAGAAGCGGCCAAAGCCAGTATTTTGAAAAAGCGTTTAACTGCACTTGAAGATGACCGTCGCATTCATAGTATGTTGATTCCACAGTTAGAAAAAGGTCGTGATTTAAACTATCGTGAAAAGCGTGATCAACGCATTGCTAGTTTGACCAAAGCGGATGTTGATGCTGTCATCACAAAATATATTCAACCTGAACATTTGGTTGAGGTGATGTCTGACCAATATGGTCAAGCCGTAAAATCTACTCAAAAATAAACCGAATAAAAAAATCCTCCAGATGGAGGATTTTTTTTGAGCTGCAATGGATAACTTGATAGCAAGATTTTCTTAACGAACTTATAGGCGGTAGAACTGACGGGCATTTTGTTGGAAGACTAAAGTCAGTGCATCAGGATCATAACTCGCGACCGCATCTGAAAAGGCGTCAATAATATTCACCAAGGATGCACTCACACTATCCATCGGGAAGTTAGAGCCAAACATCACACGGTATTTCCCAAAGCATTGTAGAGCATGAGAAATAAGCGGAAAGGCGCAATCGAAAATCTCTTGTTTGGATGCAAGGCGTTGTTCTTTATGAAACTGATGACCCAGCACCGGCATGAATAATCCAGACATTTTGGTATAAACATTTGGGCAACTTGCCAGTTCAGCTAAATCATCTTTCCAACGAAACAAGATATTGTCACGTGAAGTTTGGGTTAAGCCTGTATGTGAGCCGACAGGTCCAAAGGCACCGACAGGTGTCCCAAAATGATCCAGAACGATAGATGTTTCAGGGAAAGCACGTGCTAAAGCGGTTAAATCACGAATTTGGTCTGAATAAACCCATGCATCAAAACTTAAATTCATTTGAGCAAGGGCTTCAAAACCTTTCATAAATTTTTTATTGGTATAGAGATGGGGCTCATTGGTCCATGCGTGAACTTTTGGGTCTTCATGTACAGCTGCCATTTTTCGTATGCCACGAAAATGTGGGGAGGCTTGTTTATGCATTTTAAGAATTTTCTTAAAACTACTGTCACATGGGTCTGCAGTGCCGACTATGGCGCCAAGTTTAATCTTTTGAGCATTAAAGTCTAAAGATTCAATAAACTTTGTTTCACCAACCACCCCTTTGCCTTTATGGTCATGCCAGCTCGCTTCTACATGTACGATTTGATCGACCAGATAATGTCCTGCATCTTGCTTATAATTTTCAGGCAAATACGGTGTCGTCACATGTTTGGTTAAACCAACTGTGTCAATTAACTCTTGCGGCTTAACTAAGCGCATCATTTTGTCGAGCAAGTAGGGATGTTTACCCAATAATTTCACGGCAAGTGAAGCGGCATGTGGGGTATTGTATGGATCCCATTGATGTATATGTGAATCCACGATGGCAAAATCGAGCGTCTGCATTGCTATCCTTGTCCTTAAAACCATGTCCATTTCTTGCGTATTTCATTGTATTTCCGAATACGCAAGGTACTGAAAATAGTTTGAATGATGAAAATACAACGTTATGACTGAATATTAAATCAAAGCTTTGTGAAAGAGAAGTTGTATAAAAAAAGCCCCGAAGGGCTTTTGATTAATGCTGATGATCGTGGTGGTCATCATGCTTATTTGCATGGAATTCTTCGTTATGACGGAAGCGAAGATAGTTTTCAAACTGTTCGCAATATTCATCATAATTATCTTCAAGCATCATTTGAAATTGTTGAAGAATATAAGACATCACTTGATCTTTGGCATCACGCATTTCTTTGCCATCTTTGAAGCCATTTGCAGCAACCCAAGTATTAAAGCGAGCAGTACCAAATAACATGGCAGCACTCACTTGGCCGCGCATTTCTGCAGGTTTAACTTGAGAACCTTTTTCAACACGACAAAATTCATTGGCTTGTTTAATAAATTCATCCGCACGTTCAAAGAAAGCTGCATTCAACGCTTCTTCTTCGGTTACATCAGTAGCTTCAATCTTTTGAACCATGAATGTGTCCTAGCATAAAAATCTAATGCAGTATTATAGGCAAAGCCTTGCAGAAACTAAACCTTTGACTTAATCTAAAAATAGCCTAAGTAAAATGGAATGCTTCATGCAAGACGCAATCGCAGTGCAAAGTCTGAAAAGTGATATTGCATTACTTCGACAAAATATTTGGCCGCCCTCAACCTTAGCCAATGTAGAAGGGCTGCCCATTTATTATGGTACACAGTCTGAAGTAGCCGAATATTATGCACAGTGGACAGGCTTAATTGAACGTGCTCAAGACTTATTTCAACCCTTTGTGGAAGATGAAGTCCTTGATGCAATCCATTTGCCGAGTCATTTGAATCTGCCGCTTTTTTATTTTCATGTGGATCGTATTCGAATCAACAAAACACGTGCGAAAGAATCTAAAACCTTTCGTGGTATTGCCAGCTTAGTTGAAAAATGTGGGCAGTTTGAAGCAGATCAAATTCAAGCGATGCGACATTGGCTAGACAGCGATGACACTGCAGCCTTGGTCGGACACCGTGAATTTATTGACCTCAGAACCTATGTATTTCAACATGGGCAAAGTGATTATACCCGTACTCGTTTTTATGTGAATGGCATTGTACTTAGTGTCGAAAACGAGTTTAAATTGGTGGATGCCCGTGACAAACCACGTAAAGCCCGTAGCGATAGCTATAGTGACCCTTTAGCAGATAACAATACGTGGAAAATCTTTGGGAAATATCGTTAATTAATAAATATCGTTAATTACTGATGTTACGCAGTAACATCAGAAGCGCCATTTGATTCAAATAAAAGAGCGATACGCGGCAACGTCATCCGCAAGTGTTTGAGACAGAACTACATCTATTTAAAGATGTTTTTGCGATACTTTGAATAAGTAGACGCTAGTGAACGAGTTTTGCGGATGACAATGGTTTTGGGTACTTTTGCCGAAACAAAAGTACTTCCAGCCGAAGGCTAATCCCTTTATTTAAACCCTAGATGTAAGACTCCGTCGAATAGACTTAAAAATCATTTTAAAAATGCGTAATTACTTTTACGTGCGTAACATCAGTTAATTAAATATGTTGACGATATTACTTAGAACGTGAATTTAGTTCGCTGCACAAGGATGCTTTGGATTATGTAATCCACGCCCTAATGTGAAAATAGCCACTATGGCAAATGCCGAAATTGAAAGTTTGGCTCATGCAGAGCAATTGACTGATTTTTATATGACCTTATTGCAAGGGATGACGATACAAGCACGTGATGGTATGGCCTTGACACAATTACAACGCATGGTGAGTAATGCCATGAAATCATGGGGGTTATTAGCACAAGGTTAAATCAGTATGGATTATGAATTAAACCCCCAATAGCAGTGTAGCCTTAAGGCAATTTTCTTAGTTTTTTTGAATGACTGATATGCAAATACTATATTGAAGTTTATTTGCAGGGATGAATTTTAATGTCGCCCAATTCCATCACACTGATATAACCGTCAACCGCAATTAAATTGTCGCTTTGACTCGATAGGGTGAGACATTCTCCAGACTTGACGCTAGATAGTAGCTGACCTTGTTGCGGATTCAAGTTCATGCTGTAAATACTCAGTGTGCCAGCATCGGTTTTGATTTGGTAAGACTCATCACCATAGTCCTCATTATTATTGCGCAGGACTTTAAAGGTTCGTCGTGTCTGATCAAAGTTTTGAGTTGGAGAAAGCGGCTTTTCGACTTGTAAGGATGCCGTGCGCCTTAATTCGGTACTTTGCACAGGCTTATGTTGTTCACTACAAGCACTCAGTATTGGGAAAAATATAAAAATAAGTGAAAATGAAAATAGGGGATAAATTACAGGTATGTGACTTTTCAACATAAAACCACCCTGAATCTAAGTTTTCAGATAGCTTATTTTAAAAGTTTTTATCCAGAAAACAAAAATAATAGCTTCTCAAAATATTTCAATGTAACTGAGTCAAACTAAGGAAATGATGAATTGAAAATAGCCGACTATGAACCTGAATGTTCAACAAATGAATATCTATATGACAATGTAGGATACAAATAAAAAAGGGAGACTCATTGAATCTCCCTTAGGTTTTATTTAATGAGTTTTCGACTGACAAGGAATTGCTCGGTCGCTTCTAATAGCTTATCTGCATAAACCTCTTGTTTTGCAGTCAACCAGCCGAGAACAAACCAATCACTAGCTTCCAGCTCTGTTTGCTGAATATATTGTGCAGAAGAGGAAAGGACTTGATATTCCTGAGCCGCGACTTGTGCATCATTGAGCGCTTTACTATATTTCTGCAAGTTTTTTACATCATAAATAGACGTCAAAATTGGGAAGCTAAATTTAAGCTCTTGTATGCGCTGAGAAAGCACATCTAAGCTTTCAAAATTGTTAATGTCGGCATCATTTAAAGCCTCTTGCAGGGCTTTATATTGGTTTTGAAGGGTAGTTTGAGCATACCATTTAAAATCATGTTGTTGCGGTGCTTCATCGACTTTCAAACTAAACATTAAAAGCTCAAGATAATGATGCACATTTTGAGTCGATTTAACCAAATTGCCTAACTTCTCTTTGGCATACAAAATATCTTTGGTTAAATTTTCTGAGGTCGTTGGGTTTTGTAAAAGGCCACCCAAGGTATTTTGCATGTGTTCAAAATGGTGTAATTGTTCAAATTGCTGCTTAAATGCACCCAATTGCACAGCCCATTTTTCAACGATATCACTGTTCCAATCTTTAAACAGCGAAATGGTTAATTGTAAATGATGGAGTGCTTTCTGAGCTTGTATAATGTGCTCTGCCTGAGCAACGCCTGCAGAAATTGCGGCAATATTAGGCAGAAGGTGCTGCATGTCCTGTGCAATTAAAAGTCGTAAGTTTTTTGCGGCAGTATCTTTTTTACTGAGTTGAAATTCTTTAGCCTCAACTGCTGGACTCACCGTTTGATTCAATGCTAGCAAATTCCCGATTTCAGCTTTACTACGAACATCTAACCACAAATGGTACTTTTTAACCCATTCAAAACTAAAGGCAAGGAGTGATTGAATAGAGCCACTTTTAAGTTCAAATTCAACTTCGTGAACCTCTGTTTCTGTATTGTTGCTACGGATACAGCCGATATCTAAGCTAACTTCGATCTTGGCATCTTCAAACTCTATGACGCGATAAGTTCTCAGAATCTCAGTTTCAAACTGAAGTTGTAGCGAATCTTGCTGATCACCTAAAGTGGTTTTTAAAACCGACTGAACTTCAGCTTCATTGCTATAAACAGATAAATCTAGGGCAGGGGCTTGTTCAAATTCACCCAAATCTAAATTATGTTCAAACCGTTCAATGTGACTTTTACCAGCAGCTTTCAAGGTTTGAATCCAGCGCGTTCCTTCTAAACGTTGACGCAAGGCTGCATGCTGCTGGGCCATTTGTCGATCTGGGGTATCAAAATATTTAGCTTTAAGTTGAATTTGTTCCGATTTTTTTGGATCGAGTGCTTTTAATAATGCAGTTCGACGTGCTTCTGGAATCTGGAACTTTAATTCA
Organism: Acinetobacter sp. YH01009; assembly: GCF_013420765.1. NCBI lineage: Bacteria > Pseudomonadati > Pseudomonadota > Gammaproteobacteria > Moraxellales > Moraxellaceae > Acinetobacter > Acinetobacter sp. YH01009. The sequence continues at coordinate 165,213 of NZ_VOYE01000004.1, forward strand.
ACTTCAACCATGGTTTTCTGTCCTGATGTCACAACTTCATGATCTGGCATGAAGCGATCTTTAAATTTTTATAAAAATGAAAAACTAAAATGCGCGTAAATTTTCTATCAGCTAAACGCGTATCGATTGTAGCGAAAAACAGTTGAGAAGTAAGACTTGACGGATTTGAAAACTCAGCTTTGGGACTAAGAAAAGTTTTAAAAGATGGATATTCCATCAATTGTATAATTCACAATGGTTCGATTTTCATGGGATCAAAATAAAATTTTACGCCTTTAAAGTGGGAGAGTTTTAAGCTATGTTGGTTAAAATAAGTTCAGGATGAGCACAACATGAATTCACAAGTACAACCCGAGTTTAATCGAGATTTAAAGCCCGAATTTCAGTTACCTATTCGTGAGTATTCGCAATTTTATCGGTTTTATTTGACTGAACATCGAAATATCATGAGTCGACGTTTACATGCCACCGGCAGCAGTATAGGCCTCTATTTTTTTGCAAAAGCAATTTTAAAAAGACAACCAAAGTATTTTGCTTATGGCCTGGTTTCAGGCTATGCTTGTGCATGGGTCGGACATTTTTTCTTTGAAAAAAATAAGCCGGCAAGTTTCAAGCAGCCTTTATACAGCTTTATTTCCGATTGGCGCATGCTGTCTGATATTGTGAAGGGGAACTTAAGCTTAAAAGACCGTAATTTAGATAAGATTGATAGTTAATTATTTATTAATCAAACGTTTAATTTATATTGATTTTGGCGTAGTTTTTTTGAGTAAATGACTTGTAAGTTTAGAGTGATTAGTCTAATAATGTTCATATTGTTTATTCACTGTTTATCTGAAAGATAAATAGACGATAAACCCCAGTTTTCCAAGCCTAGAGTGACCTTCTCTAGGCTTTTTTTATGGCCTTAGAAAAGGTCTATTGTTTGAAAGATTTAACCACAAAAATGTTCACAAAAAAAATAGGCTAGACTTTTTGATGCTCTGAACGCTCCCCAAAACGTTTCTTACCAAGCACCAAAAAGTCTAATAGGTTACTCATTATTATTTTTATAAAGTGTTGTGTTTTTATGCGCTGCGTTTTGTGTTCTTCTGTTGCAGTATTAAATAATTTGTATCAGTTTTGTTCTATACTTGAAAATAGGTATTTTTTGCCATTTTCTACAGAAAATTCAATTAAACATTTATATAAGCAGTCCTGTGAAAAGGAATATAACTTTCTCAGCGGCAAAGCATTAAAATTTTATGCCCCAAGCAACATTTCATAGACCTAATCGTTATAATATTCAAAAGTTTTAAGTTGTGATTGAACTATGCGTGGTTTATACCTCATTACCAATGATGATCCTATCGAATTGCTTTTAGCCAAACTCGAAGGCGCGATGGCAACTTATGAAGTTGCTGTTTTGCAATATCGCCGTAAAAAAGTGGCAAAGGAAGATCAGGCTTATGAAATTGAATACATGAAAAATATGTGTAATCAATACAAAGTGCCTTTTGTTATTAATGACGATTTAGAAACTGCAGTTCAATATGGTGTGGGTGTACATTTAGGGCAAGATGACGGTTCAATTGCTGAAGCTGTAGCACGTTTACCTAAAAATGTTTTGATCGGTCGAAGCTGTAATAATTCTTTAGAACTGGCTGAGCAGGCGATTGCAGACGGTGCAAACTATGTGGCTTTTGGCGCCATTTTTGCGACTGAAACTAAGCCTGAAGCAGGCAATATTGGCTTAGAAACGCTAAAACAAGCCAAAGCGAAACTAAATGTACCTATTTGTGCAATTGGTGGTTTAACTGTAGAAAATTCTGCTGAAGTGATTGAAGCGGGTGCTGATCTTTGTGCTGTGATTAGTGATGTATTAGGTCGTTCAATGTCTGCTGTAAGCAGTCGTGTTTATGAATGGTCTGAGCTTTTTGCTGAACAAGCTTAATTTTATTTTTTAGATTGAATAAGTAGAGAATTTTTATGAGCTTATCTGCTAAGCAAGAACAATTATTTAAACAAGCCAGCAAGCATATTCCTGGCGGCGTAAACTCTCCTGTACGCGCATTTAATGGTGTAGGCGGTACACCGGTATTTATCGAAAAAGCGCAAGGCGCATATCTCTATGACGTAGACGGAAAACGCTATGTCGACTATGTCGGCTCTTGGGGCCCAATGATTTTAGGTCATGCGCAGCCCGACATTATTAAAGCGGTTCAAGAAGCGGCTGTTGATGGTTTAAGTTTTGGTGCGCCAACCGTTCATGAAACGACTTTGGCGGATATTATTTGCGAAATTATGCCGTCTATTGAATTGGTTCGTATGACTAATTCAGGGACTGAAGCGACTATGACAGCCATTCGTCTTGCTCGTGGCTATACCGGCCGTGACAAGATTGTAAAATTTGAAGGTTGCTACCACGGTCACTCAGATTCACTCTTGGTTAAAGCGGGTTCAGGCTTGTTGACAAAGGGTGAGGGTGAAGCAACTTCTGCAGGTGTTCCAGCTGATTTCGCTAAACATACCTTAACACTGCCGTATAACGATATTGCGATGCTTAAAGAATGCTTTGCAAAATTCGGTTCAGAAATTGCAGGTGTAATTGTCGAGCCAGTTGCAGGCAACATGAACTTGGTGAAACCTATAGAGGGTTTCTTGCAAGCAATTCGCGATGTGTGTGATGAGCATGGTTCGGTCTTTATCATTGATGAAGTAATGACAGGTTTCCGTGTCGGTCTTGGCGGTGCGCAAGCACATTATGGCGTAACACCTGATTTAACCACGTTGGGTAAAATTATTGGTGCTGGCCTGCCAGTTGGCGCATTTGGGGGTAAACGCGAAGTGATGGAATGCATTGCACCACTGGGCAAGGTCTATCAAGCAGGTACATTGTCTGGTAACCCATTGGCTATGCGTGCCGGTATTGAGATGTTTAAACATTTGCGTCAGCCGGGCTTCTATGAAACTTTGACTGAAAAATTGGCAGGTTTGCTTGCTGGTTTACAGGCAGCTGCAGACGAAGCGGGCATTCCGTTCTTTACGCAGCAAGTGGGCGGCATGTTCGGTATTTATTTCACTGATCAAACTGAAATCACCGGTTTTGATTCAATTCTGAAATGTGATGTAGATGCTTTCCGTACTTTCTTCCACGGTATGTTACAGCGCGGTGTAAACTTAGCACCTTCAGCATTTGAAGCAGGTTTCTTCTCAAGCGCGCATAGCGATGAAGATATTGCATTTACCATTGAAATGGCGAAAGAAGTTTTTGCCAAAATGAAGTAATTTTCATTTAAATTGGTAAATTCTGCTTTAGAATAAAGCCCGCAGCCTGCTGTGGGCTTTTTTTGTTGTTTTAAGTTCAGTTTTTTAAGAGAAGGATTTTTAAATGAAAACCAAGCATTATTTAACTTTGGCAGATGCAGAATTTTTACTAAACACAGCACATGCTTATGCAGTCGAAAATGGTTTTAATGTCAGCATTGCGGTTACGGATGAGACAGGCAATTTGTTAGCGATGAAACGCATGGATGGTGCATCGCCAATGACAGCAAACCTATGCTTAGAAAAAGCCAAATGTTCTGCGATTAGCCGCCGTCCTTCAAAACTTTTTGAAGACATTATTAAAGGCGGTCAAATGGGCTTTCTGACCATGGATACCTTTTCAGGCATGCTGGAAGGCGGTGAGCCGATTATGTATGAAGGGCAGTTGGTTGGTGCAATGGGCGTGTCTGGCGTAAAGTCTTTTCAGGATGCTGAAATTGCACAGCAGGCGATTCAAGCTTTTTTAGCGCAGCAAAACTAAATATTGTGAGCGTAATAGATACTTCAGTCTTGTCGAAATCATTGGCCTTAATATATTTTGGTTTAGATGTCGATAAATCTCGGTCATAGCATTAAGTCGAAAAAAATCTAAGATTGAGCTGAAATATTAAGCATGTTAGTAACTTATGTATAACTTTGTTGAAGTAAGATTATATCTTACTCAATTAATAGACCTCTTTTATAAGTCATTTTTACGCAGTTCCAAATTATAGATTCCAGCAATTAAATAGAATCTCTATCCTAGTTTGTTACCCCGACAACGTTCAGCAATGGTTTTTAACGGGTTTCATAACCCAATACAGCTTAATCCTTTATTCTTCTTTCATGGATTTCCTAATTATTGAACAATGGATGTGTTGTTGCCCAATTTGGATATCACACCCAATCACAGAAAAAGAGTGCTTGCTAAAAACTGCAATAAACAACTCGTTTATTTACCACAAACTTGATAAGTTAAATTTTTATATTCAGAAATAGACATGATGAAAAATATATGGATTTTAGTTGCACTGACAGCACTTATGGCGGGTTGTAGCACAACACAGCAAACTGAAAATATGCCAGAAAAAATTGGTATAGCAAATCCAGCCAGCCAATATTGTGTAGAGCAAAAAGGTAAACTTGAGATTCGTGATGAAGCAAATGGTCAGGTGGGGTATTGCCATCTGCCAAACGGGCAAGTGGTTGAAGAATGGGCATTATTCCGTAGTAGTCAGACCCAATGTGTACCTGAAAAGGCCAACACTCTGATTGGTCAAGCAAAATTGACAGAAGATCAGATCAAGGCGATTAGCCAAGCTCAAATTGTCCGTCTAGTCAAACCTGGGCAGCCTGTGACAATGGATTATCGTGTAGAGCGCGTAACTGTTACTGTAAATCCAATCAATCAAAAGATTATTCAAGCAACTTGTGGTTAATGCAAACTTATAAAAAAGGCCCGAAAGGGCTTTTTTTGTTTGTTCGGTTGCGACTAATTTAAATGACAAATCCATTACGATCTTTTATATTGCCCCTCGTAAGGAGAAGTTCATGAAAAAGTTATTTGCTTTATCCGTTATGGTGGCTTTGGTCGGCTGTGCTGAAAAAAAACCATTAACCCCTGAAGAGCAGTGGCAGGGTTACTGCCGCAGTGTAGGTAATGCTGCACGTACGATTATGTTAGATCGTCAAAATGCAATTGAAAAAGACAAAGCAGTTGAGCATGCCAACAAAATTGAGGATGAAACCACCAAAGGATTTATCCTGAACATCATTGATGAAGTTTATGCCTTGCCGCAAGCTGAGATTAATACTGATGTTGAAACAGCACGTGAAAAAATTCGTGCTGAGTTTACTGAAAAATGTATCGCAACACCGCATACCGAAATGCCAGATTATAAACCGTTCTAAGGAACGGTTTTTTATGCGAGAAAGCGCGTAAAGCAAAACCTAAAGGCTCTATTCAGCAGTGAGTAGTTACAACAGGGCAACTATCCGTTGTTTAGCCATATGATGGAGTTCATGCTTATTTTGCGAATGCATATTTATCTTCGGGTTACTTTGAATATGAGATGCTTAAAGATTTTAAAATAGCCTAAGCAGAGCGGAATACAAATTGTGACAACTTGCTAAATCATAAATATAGAAAAGCAAATCTTTTTAATGAATAATGAAATGGAGAATAAAAAACAGTAGAGGAGCAGAATATGGACGTTATAGGTTATATGCATCACTCAGATCTACTCCTAGAAGATGAACAAGGCGTAGCAATTATCGGTGGTGGGAACTACGTGCTCAGCATTGGAGATAAAGTCACATTACGCCAAAAAATAGATGAATTTTCTCAACGCTATTTGGTCGATATCAGCTTTGCAAGTAATCAACATCAAACCACATGTCAGGACGAATGGTGCCTCAGATTTACAGGCGATCGAGCGGAACTTCAGCAATATATCACTGCAACCACTGTCCACTAAGGTGGAATATCCAATACTGATAAAAACAGGCAACATTTAGTTGCCTGTTTTTTGATGGTTAATTTTAGTCAAAAGTTAATATGCGCAAGAAAAGCGTGTTCTAAGTATTGATTTTGCTTAATGTATAAACGATATGAGGATCATTTATTTATAAAATAACGGGCATCACGAAGAAACACTTGTAGTGCATTAACTTTTAACTGGAATTTTAGTAAAATTTAGCAGTCCATATTATTTGCGTAGCTTTATTTAAAGCAGGAATGCGTAAATAATTTTTTAAAAAAGAGGAATAACACCGTGCTAGAAGCTTACCGCCAACACGTTGAAGAACGTGCCGCACTCGGAGTCCCACCGAAGCCACTTGACGATGCTCAAACAGCTGCATTAGTTGAATTATTAAAAAACCCACCAGCTGGCGAAGAAGCATTTTTAGTTGATTTACTAGAAAACCGTGTTCCAGCGGGTGTTGACCAAGCTGCATACGTTAAAGCTGCTTTCTTAGCTGCTTTGGCAAAAGGTGAAGCGACTTCTCCACTAGTAACTAAAGAACGTGCGGTTTACCTACTAGGTACTATGCTTGGTGGTTATAACGTTGCTCCTTTAGTTGCACTTCTTGATGATGCAGAGCTTGCTGAATTAGCTGCTGACGCACTTAAGAAAACTCTTCTTGTATTTGATGCGTTCCACGACGTTGCTGATAAAGCAAAAGCGGGCAATGCGAATGCACAAGCAGTTATGCAATCTTGGGCAGATGCTGAATGGTTCACTAGCCGTAAAGACGTTCCTGAAGAAATCAAACTTACAGTTTTCAAAGTAACTGGCGAAACGAACACAGACGACTTGTCACCTGCACAAGACGCGTGGAGCCGTCCAGACATTCCGTTACATGCTAACGCAATGCTTAAAAACGTACGTGACGGTATCAATCCAGAAGTTCCTGGCGAAGTTGGTCCACTTAGCCAAATCAAAGAGCTTATCGCGAAAGGCAACCAAGTTGCTTACGTAGGTGACGTTGTTGGTACTGGTTCTTCTCGTAAGTCAGCAACTAACTCTGTACTTTGGTTCTTTGGTGACGAAATTGCTCACATTCCGAACAAAAAAGACGGTGGTTATTGCTTAGGTTCTAAAATCGCTCCGATTTTCTTCAACACTATGGAAGATGCTGGTGCATTGCCAGTAGAAATCGATGTTCAAAACATGAACATGGGCGACGAAATCACGCTTAAAATCGACCACGCTGCTGCTAAAGTAACGGCGTTCAAAGACGGCGTTCAAATCGCTGAATCTGAACTTAAAACTCCAGTTCTTTTAGATGAAGTACGTGCTGGTGGCCGTATCAACCTTATCGTTGGTCGTGGTTTAACAACTAAAGCTCGTGAAGCTCTTGGTCTTGCACCTTCAACTTTATTCCGTACTCCAGTTCAACCTGCAGCTACTGGTAAAGGCTTCACTCAAGCTCAAAAAATGGTTGGTCGCGCTTGTGGTCTTCCTGAAGGTCAAGGTGTACTTCCAGGTACTTACTGTGAACCTAAGATGACTACTGTTGGTTCTCAAGATACAACAGGTCCAATGACTCGTGACGAACTTAAAGATCTTGCTTGCCTAGGCTTCTCTGCTGACCTAGTTATGCAATCTTTCTGTCATACAGCTGCGTATCCAAAACCAGTTGACGTTCAAATGCAGCACACGCTTCCTGATTTCATTATGAACCGTGGTGGTGTTTCTCTACGTCCAGGTGATGGTATTATCCACTCTTGGTTAAACCGTATGCTTCTTCCAGATACAGTTGGTACTGGTGGTGACTCGCATACTCGTTTCCCAATCGGTATTTCATTCCCAGCGGGTTCTGGTCTTGTAGCGTTTGCTGCTGCAACTGGCGTTATGCCACTAGACATGCCTGAGTCTGTTCTTGTTAAGTTCAAAGGTAAAATGCAACCTGGTATCACTCTACGTGACCTAGTACATGCGATTCCTTACGTTGCGATCCAAGAAGGCGACTTAACTGTAGAGAAAAAAGGTAAGAAGAACATCTTCTCTGGCCGTATCCTTGAGATCGACCTTACAGAAATGGAAACTGACCTTACTGTTGAGCAAGCGTTCGAACTTTCTGACGCTTCTGCTGAACGTTCAGCTGCTGGTTGTTCTATCACGCTTTCTGAAGAGAAAGTTGCTGAATACCTTAAATCAAACATTACTATGTTGAAATGGATGATTTCTGAAGGTTATGGCGATGCTCGTACTATGGCGCGCCGTGTAGAAAACATGGAGAAATGGTTAGCGAACCCAAGCCTAATCAAAGCAGATCCAGATGCTGAATACACTAAAGTGTATGAAATTGACCTTTCTACAATTACTGAACCAGTTCTTTGCTGCCCGAACGACCCAGATGACGCTAAATTGCTTTCTGACGTTGCTGGTACAAAAATTGACGAAGTATTCGTTGGTTCATGTATGACTAACATTGGTCACTTCCGTGCGGCTGGTAAACTTCTAGACAAAGTTCCTGGTGGTTCTTTATCTACTCGTCTATGGTTGGCTCCTCCAACTCGTATGGACGAACGTCAATTGATGGAAGAAGGTTTCTACAACATCTATGGTAAAGCTGGCGCTCGTACAGAAATGCCAGGTTGTTCATTATGTATGGGTAACCAAGCACGTGTAGCTCCGAACACTACTTGTGTATCGACTTCTACTCGTAACTTCCCGAACCGTCTAGGTCAAGGTGCGAACGTTTACTTAGCTTCTGCTGAGCTTGCTTCTGTTGCTGCTGTACTTGGTAAATTACCAACTCCAGCTGAGTACCAAGAATACGCAGCTCAAATTGATAGCATGTCTGCTGACATCTACCAATACTTAAGCTTCGACAAAATGAGCGACTATACTGACGCTTCTAAAGATGTTGATACTAAGAAAATTGCTGCTGCTCAATTGTCTTAATTGATTAAGTAGTTGAAAATAAGGGCTGATTTATCAGCCCTTATTTTATTATTAAAAGTATATTGCGAATTTTATACGTGTTTAAATTTGATTAATTAGAATATTGTAAGTTTAATCTGTTATTAGGTTTAAACGACTTTTATAAAATATTAAGAAATAAGTGATATTGAATTCACGGATTAGTTATGAACTTTAGATTATATTTTTTACCTTTAGTTATAGTATTTTTTTTAAGCTCTTGTTCATCAAGCTCATCTGAACCATTAATTTTATCCGAACAGCAAGAAAAAAATATTTTGAATGAGTATAAAGGTCTGCTTGAAAAGAAAAAGTATGAAAAAGCATATAAAAAATTATTAACTTTAGAAAACGTAAATAATATTAGTAGTTATGCTAAAAATGAGCTTGGGAATTTTTATGAGAATGGAATTTATGTCGATAAAAATTTAGATTCTGCATTAAAATATTATGCTGAAGCTGGAAATGAAAATTAGATCTCTTTCATAAATCAAAAAACGATCTTCTTTTTGGTTAATATTTGCACTCCGGATTTCTTAGCATTCGTGCATAATCTGCGGATGAAATACATCGATTCAAACAAGCTTTCTGATCCTCAGT
>NZ_VOYE01000011.1:0-104713 GCF_013420765.1 Acinetobacter sp. YH01009
GAGACAGCTCCGACAGCTCCGACAGCTCCGACAGCTCCGACAGCTCCGACAGCTCCGACAGCTCCGACAGCTCCGACAGCTCCGACAGCTCCGACAGCTCCGACAGCTCCGACAGCTCCGACAGCTCCGACAGCTCCGACAGCTCCGACAGCTCCGACAGCTCCAGCACCTCAGCCAGTGGCAACGCAGTCAGCCGCAGAATATTTGGCAAACCCACTTTAAGATTTCCGTTTAACAATAAAAAAGACGCCTTGGCGTCTTTTTTCATTTTAGGAAAATTAGGGCTTTTGCAGTTGTGTTAAGGTTTTACGCGCCAGTCCCGGATCATCTGCAAATACACCATCTACACCAGCTTTATAGAAGTTTTCAAATTCTTTGGCCGCCCCCGTATCACAGCGTTCTGTCGCCACAGAGCTACATTTTAAATAGTCAGGTAAAAAACCATTTTCAGGTCTGAGCGTATAAGGATGGACTTTCAAACCAGCAGCATGGGCATCTTTGACAAAAGTGGTTTGTTTAAATTCAGTGTTTGAAAAAATATAGGTTTTACTTGGACCTACACCATCTGCATATTTTGCCACTGATTTTAGGCCTTCTGCAGTGGCTAAACTTGCATAATTTTGAGGTGAGCTTTGTTGCTGTAAGTCACCCGGTATGGCAGTTGGGCTATCTAATAATTGAATAATTTTGCCATGTTTGAGGGTTTTCTTTTGCGTGAGTTGATCACGTAAGTACTTCAGATTGGTGGTTTCAAAGGACTGTAAATATACAGGCGCGATATCACGTGTATAACTGTATTTGGCAAGCGTTGTGAGTAAGCGATCTTCCATGGCTAGATTTTGCTGTTGGAAAAATGTTGGATGCTTGGTTTCAATATATAAACCAACAATTTTTCCAGTTTTTTTATAATGAGCTTCGGCAAGTTCAATGATTTGTTCGAGCGTTGGGATGCTGTATTGATCATTATATTGAGTGTTATTAGGGCGATATTGAGCAATACGCTCACGTGCTTTTACATTTTGAGTCAGTTCATTCAAATTAAAGTCTTCCGTAAACCATCCTGTATAGTCGATACCATCGATTTTTTTGGTGGTTTTTCGATCCTCAAATTGTGACAGCGTACTAATATTGGTTGTCCCTGAAATTTCACTTTCATGGCGCGCAACCAGATAGCCATCCTTGGTTGGCACTAAATCGGGTTCGATAAAATCCGCACCATCGTCAATCGCTTTTTGATATGCGGCAAGGGTATGCTCGGGTCGCAAAGCACTGGCACCACGATGCCCAACAATGACAAAACCTGTATCAGGCAAAATAGGGGGCTTTGTGACATGGGTTTTATCGTCATCCGAATTACATGCAGATAAACCAAAAACGCTAAAAAGGAGCAGTGAAGACACGCCCCATGAGGATTTCACTTTGCTTGTTATGGCTAGATTTAACTGCTTTGTTAATTGTTTTTGCATGGCTGCCTCTGCATCTTTTTATATAAATGAATGATGTTGCAGGCATACATTGCAGGGCAGTGGCTAAGGCTTCATGACAGAGGCGGTTTTGTCACATAAATTTACTAAAATAGCTGAAGTGGAGGCTCTCCATATTTTCTACATATTTCGCTTCAAGCAAGGTTTTTATGTAGTCTAGGCTTGTAATCAAGCACATTGTGATTGATTATCAATAAGATTTTTTGAAAAAATCAATCAACACATTTTATTTCATTAATTGAAAAGTGACATGGACTGATGCTGTCTAAGTTTTTTATTTATCGACCGATTTTTGCAGGTGTCTTGGCGATCATCGTCATGGCGCTCGGGCTATTTGCTGTGCTCAATTTACCGGTAGAGCGCTATCCAGATATTGCACCACCACGAATTACGGTCAGTGCAAGTTATAGCGGTGCGTCAGCAGAAACAGTCGAGGAAAGTGTCACACAAGTTCTTGAGCAACAAATTAAAGGAATTGATCATCTTTTATATTTTAGTTCAAGCAGCGACTCTTCAGGTCGAAGCCGGATCAGCATCAGTTTTGAAAATGGCACTGACCCAGATACCGCTCAAGTGCAAGTACAAAATGCCATAAATGGAGTAATCAATCGGCTGCCTGAAGATGTGCAGCGCCAAGGGGTAAATGTCTATAAATCTTTGGGTGATACCCATATGGTTATCGGCCTCTATGATGAGACTGGCAAGAGTTCGAATATCGAACTTGGTGACTATATGATGACTCATCTAGAGCAGGACATTGCTCGAATTGAGGGTATCGGTGAAGTCGATGTTTTTGGTTCGCAATTTGCCATGCGCATTTGGCTCAACCCACTGAAGTTAAAGCAATATAGCCTTATGCCCAGTGATATCCGTGCGGCTGTTGAATCACAAAATACGCAGGTTGCAGCCGGAGCCGTAGGTGAATTGCCGAGTGTATCGGATCAATATCTCAATGCAAAAGTCACTTCAGGTTCACGTTTAAAGTCAGTTGAAGAATTTGAAAATATTATTGTCAAATCTGCACGAGACGGCAGTTTTGTCTATTTAAAAGACGTTGCACGTGTTGAATTGGGTGCGGAAAATTATTCAGGGGTCAATACCATTAACGGATATCCATCTTCAGGGATGGGGATCTCATTGGCATCTGGGGCGAATGCACTTGAAACCTCAGCCTTAATTAAGCAAGAAATTGAACAATTAGCGAAGCAATTACCTGCCGGTTATAAAATTGTTTATCCTCGGGATAACACGCCATTTGTACAAGAATCGATTAAAGAAGTGGTGAAAACATTATTCGAAGCCGTTTTATTAGTGGTTTTGGTGATGTTTATCTTCTTACAAAATTGGCGAGCAACGCTGATACCTGCGATTACCGTGCCTGTGGTGATTCTAGGGACTTTAGCGATTTTATATGCTTTGGGCATGACCATTAACACGCTCACCTTGTTTGCATTGGTATTGGCCATCGGTCTGTTGGTCGATGATGCGATTGTTGTGGTGGAAAATGTCGAACGTTTAATGCATGAACAACAGTTAACAGCAAAACAAGCGGCTATAGAGTCGATGCATGAAATTAGTGGGGCATTAATCGGGATTACTTTGGTATTAACCGCTGTATTTATTCCCATGGCGTTCTTTGGTGGCTCAACGGGCGTGATCTATAGACAATTTTCCATCACACTTGTGGCTGCCATGGGCTTGTCACTGATGGTTGCGCTGATTTTAACTCCTGCATTATGTGCCTTAATTTTAAAACCCAATCCGAAACCACAGCGCTGGGCGATTTGGTTTAACGCCAAATTAGAGATTTTAAAAACCAAATATCTAGCACTTGCACAAGCCACGGTTCGTTATCGCTTATGGACGGTGGTTTTGTTTGCGGGGCTCATTACGGTATTTGCTTTGTTTTATCGTGCTTTGCCGACCAGTTTTATTCCTAGTGAAGACCAAGGTATTTTGAGTGTGCAACTTAAATTACAAGAAGGTGCACCGATGTCGAAAAGTCGTGAGGTCGGTGAACAAATTCGGCAGTACTTTTTAACTGAAGAAAAGCAAAATGTTGATTTGGTGATGATTCGTTATGGACGAAATTTTTCTGGTACGGGTCAAAACTTAGGGCAAGGATTTATTGCACTGAAGCATTGGGATGAACGTTCAGGACAACACAATTCAGCGCAAGCGATTCGTGAACGTGCTATGAAACATTTTAAAAAATTTAACAATGCACAAATCAATGTCAGCATGCCGTCCTCTGTCAGTGGCCTTGGGCAAACCGATGGTCTGGAATTTTGGCTGCGAGATATGAATGGTGAAGGCCGTGCTTATCTCGATGCGCAATTTAAAAGCTTACAAGAAAAATCTTCACAATTCAGCAGTTTCGAAAATTTAGACAAACGCTCAAACCCCGATAAAGCTGAACTAAAAGTAGATATTGATCAAAAACAAGCAATGGCCTTGGGGTTAACTCAAAATGCGATTAATAGCACCATGAGTAGCGCATGGGGCGGTAGCTATATCAACGATTTTATCGACCGTGGGCGCATTAAACGCGTCATGATGCAGGCAGATGCCGAATTCCGTTCTAAACCAGAAGATTTAGCCTATTGGCATGTACGTAATGACCAAAATGAAATGATTCCATTTAGTAATTTTTCAACCATTGGCTGGAGTGGCGGCCCTGAAGTCGTCAATCGCTTTATGGGATACACCGCATTACAAATGGAAGCGGATACAGCCAAAAATGTCTCAAGTGGACAAGCCATGCAGGATGTGAAAGCCTTAGTCGATCAGGTGCCTGGCGTGGATGTGGCATGGAGTGGTTTATCTTTTGAAGAGCAAAAATCAAGTCATCAAGCGATTTGGCTATATTTGGTCTCGATTGGATTTATTTTCCTCTGTCTTGCCGCCCTATATGAAAGTTGGAGCATTCCGACCGCAGTCATGAGTGCGATTCCACTCGGGATAGGCGGTAATATTTTGTTTAGCTACATGACCGGTTTTCCAAATGACATCTATTTCCAAATTGCCTTGCTGACGACCATCGGTCTGTCCTGTAAAAATGCGATCTTGCTTGTAGAGTTTGCAGCGATGGCACAAGAAAAAGGCAAACATGTAATCGAGGCTGCAATGGAAGGCGCAGCACTACGTTTACGTCCTATTTTGATGACCTCTTTGGCTTTTGGTGCAGGGGTGGTTCCTTTAGTTCTTGCTTTTGGCGCAGGTGCAGCCAGTCGTCAAGAGATTGGGGTAAGCGTACTCGGTGGGGTAATATTCGGTACGGTCTTGGTGCTGATTTTTATTCCGTTTATGTATGTGATGGTCCGCTCTATTTTTAAAATCAAACCGGTGTCTGAAACTTAGAAATAATTCACGCACAGTGTATAGCTCTAGTAAAAGCCACCGTGAAAGCTTGAGTACATCGCGGTGGCTTTTTATGTCGCCAAATTTATGTCACCAAACTTTCGACAGGGAATGTTCACAGAGAATTTTCGCAAAGAACGTTCACCGAGAACATATTGAAGAGATTTGAAACTCTTTAGTTTATCCTTCAAAATGTGCTCTACATAGAAAGATTAAAATAAGAGTGAGTTGAATGGCGGATTTAATACAAAGACAGCGTGAAATTTCCGCTTTGCTGCAACAACAAAATTATGCAGCAGCAGTTTTCGCTTTACAGCCTCTGAACTACGCTGATCAGGCTCGTTTAATTCAGCAATTTCCAATCGAAGATCAAATCGAGTTACTTTCAGGTTTAGACCATCAAGGCTTGGTATTTGAGTTTTTCCCTTTTGAGTCACAGCGACAGCTGATTTCACGTTATCCACTGCGTCTACAAATTGAACTATTTGATGATATGCATTCTGATGATGCAACGGACTTATATAAAAGTTTAACTGATGCAGAACAAGATCGGATTTATCAACAACTTGATCAAGATACCCAAGAGCATCTAAAGGCGTTATCTGCATATGCAGAAGAGTCTGCAGGTGCAATCATGAGTTCAGACTATGTCAGTATGCCTGCTGACTTTACCATGCAACAAGCTATAGAGGCCTTACGCCATGAACCGCATGACCGTGAAACCCTGTATTTAATTTATGTCACCAATGATCAGTCTCAATTAGAAGGGGTGATTTCACTGCGGCAAATTTTGCAGGCCGATCGTGATGCACGGATTCAACAGGTGATGACCAAAGATGTGGTGACCGGCTGGATAGATGAAGATCAAGAAAGCATTGCGCGAAAATTGGCAGAATATGATTTTATGGCCTTGCCGATTGTGGATCATGCCCAGCGTTTGATGGGGATTGTCACCTATGATGATGCGATGGATGTGGTACAGGCTGAAACCACTGAAGACTTTTTAAAAGCCAGTGCGGTGAGTACCGAACCAGGTATGAGCATTAATAAAGCACCGATTTTAAAGTTGTATCAAAAGCGGGTGTTCTGGTTGGTGATATTGGTCTTTGGCAGCTTATTGTCCGGATTAGGCATTTCATATTATGAAGACATCATTGCCGCACATATCGTCTTGGTTTTTTTCTTACCCTTATTGGTCGGAAGTGGAGGCAATGCAGGTTCACAGTCTGCAACCTTAATGGTGCGAGCGCTTGCCACTGGGGATGTAAAAATTCGTGATTGGTTTTATTTATTGGGTCGGGAGACGCTCGTCGCGCTTTGCCTCGGTGGAACCATGGCCATTGCTGTATCGATTTTAGGCTACTACCGTGGTGATGCAACCGTCGCTTTGGTCTTGGCTTTAAGTATGATGGGTATCGTATTGCTCGGTTGTTTAATTGGCATGAGTTTGCCCTTTGTACTCAATAAGTTGAAGCTCGATCCTGCAAGTGCATCTGCACCCTTGGTGACCTCGATTTGTGATGCGACAGGCGTGGTGGTGTATTTGATGATTGCTTCACAATTGCTCAATTTATAGAGATTAGCATTTTGCTACAGATTGAAGACTTCTAATATGTTTTAATCTCAGTGATTTACACGGTTTTTATTGGATAAAACATGACTGAACCATTAAAACAAAAAATGTCAAAGCAAGAAGTCATTCGTCTTGAACGCGATCTCGCAAAGTTTGCCAATATGATGGACTCCGTGGTTCGGATTCCATTTACTCGACAAGGGGTAGGTGCGGACGCAGCGTTGAGTACCATTCCCGTAGCTGGTGATATCGCAGGATTTGTCTTGACCTGTTATGCCGTCTATAAAGCCAAACAGATTGGCGTACCACAAGCCAAATTAAATGGTGTGATGAAACTCGCAGTTATAGATGCTGTCGTGGGGTTTATTCCTGTTGCAGGGACGATCTTTGATGTGTTTATTCGACCGAGCCGTAAAGCTTTAGATGTTGTACATACGCACATTCGTGAAGAATATCAAATCAGTACAGATCAACATGTGGTACATCCGTTTTTACATGAAAAATTAGAACAGAAACAACAGCAATCTGCTTTTTGGCGCAACCCTGTGGTTGCATGGATATGGATCCATATCCCAGATATACTCGGGATGATTTTCTTATTAGTCTTTATCTTTGCAATTTATATGGGTGGTTCATTGCTTTGGCAATGGTTAAAGGCCAATGGGGTATTGTAGAGAGAAATGCACTGTTGCTTGAGCGCGATCAATGAAAGGCTATTCAACTGAAAAGTGATTGATAAAACGGTAAACGCTCTGAGAAAAATTAGACTCAATAAAAAAGCCTCCATAGGGAGGCTTTTTTACGACTTACATCAGATGCTGAATTATGGGCAATCTAATTGTTGTAAAGCCGCAACACGTTGTTCAATCGTTGGGTGTGTTTGGAACAATGCAGCTAAGCTGAAACCTTGTTCTTGACCCGCAGAAATAGCAAAGGCTTTCATTTCTTTTGGCATTTGATCTGGCATTTCAGATTCTGCTTGTAAACGTAATAGGGCAGAAATCATCGCTTGTTTACCTGCTAGACGCGCACCAGCTTCATCGGCACGGTATTCACGGTAGCGAGAGAACCACATCACAATGGCAGACGCTGCGATACCAAAGACAATATCTAATACAATCGTAATGACGAAATATGCGATACCCGGTGCTTCACCATCTTCACGACCGAAGACATTACGGTCGATAAAGTCACCTGCTACACGTGCAAAGAACATGACAAAGGCGTTGACTACACCTTGCACCAAAGCAAGGGTCACCATGTCACCATTGGCTACGTGACCAATTTCGTGAGCGAGTACGGCACGCAGTTCATCTTTGTTCATACGCTCCAATAGACCGGTAGAAACCGCCACTAAAGCATCATTTTTGTTCCAGCCTGTTGCAAAGGCATTAGACTGGTACGATGGGAAAATACCCACTTCTGGCATTTTGATACCAGAACGTTGTGCCAGTTGCGCAACTTCGTTGAGTAACCATGCTTCAGCTTGGCTACGTGGTGCATTAGGGTCAATCAGCTCTGTACCCGTGGTTTTTTTCGCCATCCATTTTGACATGAATAGTGAGATCATCGAACCCACCATACCGAACACAAAACAGATAACGAGCAAGTTGCCTAAGTTTAAGCCGCCTGCACCGTGGTAACTACCGACACCGAAGAGTGACAAGATTATGCCAGCTACAACCAGTACCGCGAGGTTGGTCAGCAAGAACAAACCAATCCGCATCATTGGGTAAATCCTCTTATTATAGAAAAATGATCTGATTTACAAATAAAAATCATTAAACTCAATATGAGGTGAAAGTCTTAAAATTTCAAGGAAAAATTAGTAAAACAGATGCAATTTTACAAAATCAGTGATTTTATTCATTGAAATAAATGCGCGCTGAGGCAGAAGCATTTGCTGTCGCAAATGAACCTGAAGGTGCATCGGTAAAACTACCATTGTCCGTTTGAATAATTTGACGTGCTGGAGACTTGGCTACAGTAGGGGCAGCGGCATGATAATTGTCCGAACTGGCAATAATCCGACCACTATTTGAAGTGCTATTTGAACTACTCGAACCCGAGACACTTAAACTACCAGCATATAGGTTGCTGTAGCGGCTAGTGACACGGCGGACATAGTCTTGAGTTTCACGAAAAGGAGGGATGCCACCATATTTTGCGACATTGCCTTCACCTGCGTTATAACCTGCTAAGGCAAGTGAGGTGTTACCATTAAAACGTTTCAGCAGCCAAGATAAATAGCGCGCACCAGCCATAATGTTCTGATGTGGATCATAGGCATTTGATACATTGAAGCGACGTGCAGTAGCAGGCATGAGTTGCATTAAACCTTGCGCACCGACAGGCGAGCGTGCATTGGTGTTAAAACCTGATTCGGTATGCATCACCGCTTTGATTAGACCTTCGGATACACCATGCTGGGCCGCGGCTTGTTTAATAATATTGTCAAAGGCATTTTTATTACGGCTATAACTTGGTAACACAGACGCTTCATTTGAGCCCCAGTTACTATAACTATGGATATTACTGTCCGGATAGTAGGTTTTTTTCTCGACTTTCAGATTGCTATAGCGGCCTTGTTTATTGGTTAGTAGCGTTGTGCCGTTACTTTCACGTAATTGATAGATCGTTTGGCCGGCAAAAATGCTCGGTGCAGCTAAACTGATAGCCACACTTCCACTTAATAACAGCCCCAAAGTCCAAGTATTGTTTTTCATTTTATTGTGAAGAAAAAAATTCTGTCCCCAAACAGTTAAAATAGAGTTTATCAAAAAAAAATCAGATGAAAAGGCTTCGAGGGCTGATTTCTTCTTTACTTTGTAAAAATCAAGTCATTTTGATGATTCAATAATCAAAAAAAATATTTATTTTTTTTTAATGAGCATAACTTGACACATCTAAAGCATTGATAAGTAAGGGATAATAAATTGATCAAAAAATGATCAATTTAAATAGAAGCCTTAAAATAAGGGCAGCTCACCTTGTCAAGTCATTTAAAATCCACAAAGTTATCCACAGCTTTTGTGGACAACTGTGGAAAAGTCCAAAAGATAAGCGTTTCGCCTAAAAAATGAACTCGACCGTATAAAATAATGCGCTGAGGATGACGTGATCATGACAGTATTTTTACTTTTTTCGGAAATTACATTCTTTTGATGCGAGAAGTCTGCGAATCGGATAAAATTGCGCGGTATTTTTTTTTAGGTTTAACTCGTCTATGTTCTCGCCAGTTGAGTCCGAACAAGGATTTAATTTCAAACCAGAACTACCAACTAGCTCTGCGTATTATCGTTTATTGAAAAAGCTACGCCGTCAGGTCGGTCATGCCATTCGTGATTTTAAAATGATCGAAGAGGGCGACAAGGTGATGGTCTGTATTTCAGGCGGTAAAGACAGTTATACCTTGCTCGACATTTTGTTGCAGTTTAAGCGTATTGCACCGATTAATTTTGATGTGGTTGCGGTCAACCTTGACCAAAAACAACCGGGTTTCCCTGAAGAAGTATTGCCACGTTATTTAGAAGAAAACAAAATTCCGTATTACATCTTAGAAAAAGATACCTACAGCATTACTAAACGTTTAACCCCAGAAGGTAAAACGTATTGTGCAGTATGCTCACGTTTACGTCGTGGTTCGTTATACGGCTTTGCTCAAGAAATTGGGGCGACGAAAGTGGCTTTAGGTCATCATCGTGATGATATTTTGGCGACGTTCTTCTTGAACTTGTTCCATGGCGGTAGCTTAAAAGCCATGCCACCGAAATTATTGTCTTCTGATAAAAAGAACATTTTGATTCGTCCACTGGCTTATGTGGAAGAAAAAGACATTATCAAGTATGCAGAAATGCGTAAGTTCCCAATTATCCCATGTAACTTGTGTGGTTCACAGGAAAACTTACAACGTGCGATGCTAAATGACATGCTGCGTACTTGGGATAAAGAATTTCCAAAACGTTTACACAGTATTTTTGGCGCATTGCAAAATGTATCGCCTTCACAACTGGCAGACCGTGAGTTATTCCACTTTGAAGCCTTGGATGAACAACGCGAATTTGACTTCAAAAATAGCGAAAGTTGTTCAACTGAAGAAGGTGAGCCTGAAAGCAAACGCATTAATATGGTGAACTTAGGTTTTATGGCAGATTAAGCCGAAAACTTCATCACGCAAAAGGCATTCTACGGAATGCCTTTTTTATGCTTATGATTTTTCTCATTTTGTTGTTAAACAGTTAAATATTGAACGGTGCGTACAAAAAACTTTAGCCTTTTCGCAAATGATCATGCTATAACAAGCCTCAAGCAAAATATGCTTGCACTGATGTTGTCCGGAACGGCAACACACACGAACAAAATAAATTGAGGAAAGATCATGCCTGCTTTTTTAACTGATGATTGGTTTTCAACTGTAGAAACTCTGACAGCTCAAGCTGGTGATTTAAACTTACCACCTGCATTGGCTAATCTTGCAATTAACCTTGTGGTTGCTGACGCTGCAGGCAATACTGAATTGTCATTAGATGGTGGTGCAATTAAAAAAGGTTTATCTTCAAACGCGAAAACAACGTTGAACATGGATGCTGAAACTTTACGTAAAGTATTCCTTGAGTTTGATATGGCTGCAGCGATGCAAGCGTTTATGACGGGCAAAATAAAAGTACAAGGTGATATGTCACAATTGATGGCATTACAAACAGCAAAACCAAGTGCTGAGCAAAAAGATTTGTTCAAAAAAGTACTTGAGCAAACTGCTTAAGTTTAAAACGAAAAAAGCTTACCTAAAGGTAAGCTTTTTTTTGTGCGCTCACATGTAAATGTTAGGTGGACGCATATTAGATATTCACAAGTTGAGGTGTGGTTTTAATATGTTCCAAATACGCACGAATACGCGTGACATATTGCACAGCTTGACGATAACGACCATTGCTGGCCTTGTTACGGTCTAGATAAGCATATAAATTCACCCACTTATTCGGGTTTTTACCCTGAGACTGGATGCGCTTTTGAATCTGACTTACAGCACCAGGACCCATGTTATAAGCCACTAAGGCATACCAATTACGATCAGGGTACGGAATGTTACTATAACGGTTTAACATTTGGTCATAGTACTTTGCACCACCTTGAATGCTTTGAGTCGCATCTGTACGGTTGCTCACACCCATGGCTTTTGCTGTACTGTTGGTCAGCATCATAATGCCACGAACACCCGTTGGGGATACCGAGTCAGGTTTGAGGTAAGACTCTTGATAACCAATTGCTGCCAATAAATGCCAGTCTAGGTCGTATTGCTTGGCCGTGTTTTTAAAACTTGCCTTATAGATCGGCATACGTTTACTTAAATCACGTTGAATCACATTCCAAGAATCTTGTTTGACCACATTACGGTTGTAGAATGATGCCAACTGTCCAATTGCGCCATTTTGTTTGGCACGGCAAATAAAGCCACTCGCGGTTTGGCTGAGTGGATCGTCTGCATTTTTAAATACCCAGTTTAAGTTGCTGTTTAAACCATTCTTTTTCAAAGAAACGGTATCACCACAACTGGCTGAAAATGACGTCAAATGCTTGGCTTCAATGGTACTCATTTCGGCAGTGGTCATAGCAAAATTGGCTTGACCTTTGGCAACCATTTTTAAAGCAGTGGCATTGTCATTCACTGTTTTAAAATCTAATTGGACATTTAAACTTTCTGCATAGTTACGTGCAAGGTCGTAACCAAAACCATGTCGATGTTTACCATCCTGAAAAACAATGTCAGGATTGGCAACGGCAACAACAGTGAGTTTATTACTGTTGACGACAGCATCATATTGATGAGCTGTTTTGCTGGCATTAATACTGTGAAAAGGAATTAAGACAGTACTAAGTGCAAGCGCTTTAAATGGGAGAGAGTTAAAAGAGTTAAGGCAAAGCCTCGACCCAGAAGTTGAACTACTGTGCATGTTGTCTCCGCTACAAGTAATTTATGCCCTAAAAAGCAAAGGCAAACACGCCTCAGACTTTTTCAAGTTTGATAAATTCAATAAGGGTTGGGCAGTCATGACGTCATTCAAAAATGACTAGGGGTTTTCGGGAAATATGTAGAAAATCTACACTGGATAAAAATTAAACAAGCCTGAAAGATGTGCGCATAATAATAAGCAAAAAAATACTTGTCAAATTTTGTACGAAAAAATATTAAAATATGTAACATAAATAATTGATTTTGTTTGCGAATAAATTTTATATACTTTGCCTGTGTAGAAATGGAGGATAAAATAGGCATGTTTTGTAAAAATCAGCGCTTGCTCAAGGCCGAAAAATCATCATGAAATCTAACTTAATTACCCGTGGTGGACACGATTTATTGGTCGCTGAACTTCAACATTTATGGCATGAAGAACGACCTGAAATTACCAAAAAAGTGAACTGGGCGGCCAGTCTTGGCGACCGTTCGGAAAACGCGGATTATCAATATAATAAGCAATTGTTACGCAAAATTGACCGACGTGTACGCTATTTGGGAAAACGTTTGGAAGAGCTTCGTATTATCGATTATTCACCCGAACAAAAAGGGAAAGTCTATTTTGGGGCGTGGGTCGAAATTGAAAATGAAGACGGCGAACAAAAAACACTAAGAATCGTGGGGGTAGATGAAATTTATGATCATCATCCGCAGCATATCTCAATTGATTCACCTATGGCTCGAGCACTCCTGTCGAAGCAAGTGGATGATGAGGTCGAAGTCCTAACTCCATTGGGAAAAAAATGTTGGTATATCAATTCAATTCGTTATGAAATGGGCGAAAGTACTGAAAAATAACAAACTGCTTTTATTTTGTTCAATTAGACGTATTTTTTACAAAATAATTTGCCATTGCTGAATTTTGTTTATATGATGGCGGCCATGGAAGCGTGGCAGAGCGGTTTAATGCACCGGTCTTGAAAACCGACGAGGGCGCGAGTCCTCCGTGAGTTCGAATCTCACCGCTTCCGCCAAATTCAAAAACCCTGATGTTTTTAACATCAGGGTTTTTTTATATGTGTAAATTTAGGCAATGCAATTAGCTATGATCTCAATTTAATACATATTTATTCACCTTCAATTTTTCTGACCTAATCCAAAATTTTCGAATCGCCTAAATTTTGTATGAACGATTCGCCAAGTGTTCAAAATAAAGCAAAATAATTTGCCAAGCTGAATTTTTATTTATATGATAGCGGCCATGGAAGCGTGGCAGAGCGGTTTAATGCACCGGTCTTGAAAACCGACGAGGGCGCGAGTCCTCCGTGAGTTCGAATCTCACCGCTTCCGCCATATTCAAAAAACCCCAATGTAAAACATTGGGGTTTTTTATTGCCTAAATTTTTTGAATAGTTTTTTTCTACAGGCGAAGCTGATATACAGCATGGATATGACATGCTATTAATTATTCACAATAAACAGAAAACAAGATCAATCGATTTAGAAAAGGAATTCACCCATGCAAAAACCAGAGCTTATTCATGAACTGGAATGGCAAGCGCGTTGTCAATTGGCGGCTCTGTATCGCTTGGTGGCTTATTATAAAATGACCGACTTAATTGATACCCATATCAGCTTACGTTTAAGTCATGAACCGGAGCATTTTCTGATTAATCGTTATGGTGTGACCTTTGACAAAATGACGGCTTCGGATTTGGTCAAAATTGATCATGAAGGTAAAATTGTTGAAACCTATGATGCAGGGAAGATGGTGAATGTAGCAGGCTTTGTGATTCATTCTGCCTTACATCATGCGCGTGCAAATATTAATTGCGTGATTCATACGCATACTGCGGATGGCGTGGCAGTTTCTGCACAGGAACATGGATTATTGCCAATCTCACAACATGCGTTAAAGTTCTATCAGAACATTGCTTATCATGAATATGAGGGCATAGCCTTTTCAACTGAAGAGCGTGAAAGATTGGTACAGGATATGAGGCATTATCGCTGTATGATTTTACGTAATCACGGTTTGCTTGCGACTGGTGATAGTGTGGCACGGGCATTTCATGAAATTTACTTTTTAGAACGAGCTTGTCAAATTCAAGTAAAAGCATTGTCGAGTGCTACATTGCATTATCCAAGTCCGAAGGTTTGTGAACATACGTTGCAGCAGTTTGAAAATCCGATGGCCGAGCCCATTATTCAAGCGGCTTGGCAGGCGGCCTTGTCCTTAATTGACGATCAGCAGTCAGATTATTGCAGATAATATAATTTTCAATCATCTAGCTCATAGAGTATAGGCGCTATGCCTTATGTGCAGAAGAATAGTCATGGCTTGAGCAACGCGTTATCATGTTCATAGTGGAACTATGAGATGAACTATGAAAATCGTTGCAGATGAAAATCTGGCATTTACTGAGTATTTTTTTGCCGAATTTGGTGAAATAAAGCAAGCGGCAGGTCGAACATTGACCCATGCAGATGTCAAAGAAGCCGATGCATTGTTGGTACGATCGGTGACTCAGGTAAATGCAGACTTAATTCAACAGACCGCACTCAAATTTGTCGGTAGTGCTACGATTGGAACAGATCATTTAGATATTACTGCTTTAGAAAAGCAGGGGATTGCTTGGTCAAATGCCGCAGGTTGTAATGCACAAGCGGTTGCTGAATATGTGATTACGGCATTGCTTTATGTTAAACCTGAATTGTTGAATGCAAATGAAAAATTTACCTTGGGCATTGTTGGTTTAGGTAATGTTGGTTCACGTTTAGCCGTCATGGCAGAATTATTCGGTTGGAATGTCATTGGCTATGATCCATTTGTGCAATCTGATCAGGTGAAACAAGTTGAATTTGCAGAACTGTTAAAAAGTGCAGATGCGATTAGTACTCATGTGCCACTGACCAAAGAGGGTGAACATCCAACCTATCATTTAATCAATGCTGCTGCGCTTGCTGCTATGAAGCCAACTGCGATCTTGATTAATTCCGCGCGTGGGCCAGTGGTCGAAGAAGTTGCCTTAATTGCCGATATTCAACAGACACAGCGTAAAGTGGTCTTAGACGTTTTTGAGCATGAGCCAGAGATTTCAGCAGCGTTGTTAGATTTAATTTACGTGGTGACACCACATATTGCGGGCTATAGCTTGGAAGGTAAAGCACGTGGCACACAGATGATCTATGAAGCATTTTGTCAAACTTTCAAGCAACCGATAAATAAAGCTTTTGAAAGTCAGTTGCCCGTCTGTGAGCAGTATTTTACGGGTGCTGACTTTAAGACGGTATTACAGCGTTATTTAAAAGATATTTATGACATCGCTCGTGATGATGCCAACTTACGTGCTTGCCTAAAAGACGGCAAGGTGGATCAAAAAGCCTTTGATTATTTA
The DNA here is from genome assembly GCF_013420765.1 of Acinetobacter sp. YH01009. NCBI lineage: Bacteria > Pseudomonadati > Pseudomonadota > Gammaproteobacteria > Moraxellales > Moraxellaceae > Acinetobacter > Acinetobacter sp. YH01009. The sequence continues at coordinate 15,769 of NZ_VOYE01000011.1, forward strand.
CGTAAAACCTATCCTTTACGCCGTGAATGGGCTGCACATGGAGGCCCAGCAGCATGAGTCAAATGAACTTTCAACCGAGTTGTGAACTCACTGCACTTCGTGCACGTGCCACGATGTATGCTCAAATTCGCCAGTTTTTTGCGGCACGTGATGTACTAGAAGTGGAAACACCTGTGCTTTCTCAAGCGGGTGTCACCGATGTGCATTTAGCATCGGTACAGGCTCAGCGCCATGTGAATGGTCAAAAGCAAACGCATTATTTGCAAACTTCACCTGAATTTGCCATGAAACGTCTGTTGGCAAGTGGCAGTGGATCTATTTACCAAATCTGTAAAGTTTTCCGTGATGATGAACATGGACGTAAACACAACAGTGAATTCACCATGTTGGAATGGTACCGTCCGGGTTTTAGCTTAAAAGACTTGATGTTTGAAGTGACGGACTTATTGAATGAAACTTTGAAACAGCGCTTTGGTGAAGTTCGTCCAACTATTTTGAGCTATAAGCATGCCTTTATGGATCGTTTGGATTTGAACCCGTTACAAGCTTCTTTACAAGATCTGAAAGATTGCTGTCGTCGTGTGGGACTAAGCTTAGATCTGGGTGAAGACCGTTTAGGCTATATCGATTTATTGTTCTCGCATTATGTTGAGCCGAGCCTCGGTTTTGATACGCCAGTGTTCCTTACAGATTTTCCACCGGAAATGGCTTCTTTGGCGAAAACCCGTGTGGACGAAGATGGTGAATTGGTTGCAGCACGATTTGAGCTATATATCGAAGGTTTAGAGTTAGCAAATGCTTATGATGAACTGATTGATGCAGACGTTTTACGCCGTCGTTTTGAGGCGGATAATGCAGAGCGCGCTAAACTTGGCTTGCATGTGATGCCGATTGATGAATATTTGCTTGCTGCATTACCGTATATGAGTGAGTGTGCAGGTATAGCCTTAGGCATTGATCGATTGCTAATGGTGGCAACGAATCAGTTAAAACTTGAAAAAGTCATTAGTTTCCCAGCTGATATTTCTTAAAAAATGTCTTGATCGGCTGATGGTAAAATTGGCCGATCAATTTAAATATTTAGTAAAACCCAAACTATAGGCTTCAAACCCTAAATTTTGATAAAAAGCATGTGCGGCATAGCGTTCAGGACGATTACCACTGTTGAGTAAAATACGTTTTAGACCTTGTCGCCGAGCGCTTTGCTCAATGGCTTGCATGAAGCGTCGCCCTAAACCTTGACCGCGATAACTGGCATCAATGACAAAAGCCTGAATCCGAATAAATCCTTCCTCAAACTCCCAACTGTATTGTTGGATAAAACCTGCATAACCAATGACGCGGTCATCAGCCGTCATCACCAAGGTTTGATAATGCTTATCCAAATGAATCAACTGCCAATGCTGTTGGAGTCGCTCTGGTGGTATTTCATAACCCAATTGGAGTGTGAGTTGATGAATGTCGAGGAGATCTTTTGGGAGGTGTAGTGGACGAATTTGGGGATGCATATTGTCAGCTCGATGGTTTGTTTTCCTTAGAGCATAGATGAATGAGCCTTGATGTGAATGCAGATATTTTTCAAAGCTTATCTATATCTGAAAGGGCAAGGTGAAATATTGCAAAAGTTAAAGTTTTAAAAATATAGAAAAGGAAAATATAGAAAAGGTAAATTAAAAAAGCACCCGAAGGTGCTCTAATTATGCTTCAACTGCATATTGACTGGTTTTTAGTTCTGCAATGGCTTGGATACGTCGTTCAATCAGCATTTCACCAATATCCGGCCCTGATACATCAGGTGGAAGATCGGCAGCTTTAATATTGCGAACCACCTGCATGGCATCTAAAATGTATTGAGCTTGCGGATAGGCACGATCCTCTAAACCTAAGCGACCACGTGAATCACATTCACAGGCTTGTACAAAGGCCTCTACGCGTTCAGGACGGCGTAGTACATCCATGCGTTGTAACAGACGCCATAATGTACCCGGTTTTAAACTCAAGGCTTGATGGCATTTTAAATGCTCTTTACATACTGAGATGGCCAATTGCTTGGTATTGGTGGGAACACGCATACGGTCACAGACTTCGGTAACGGGTTTTACACCACGTTCTTCATGCATGATATGGCGCGGTAACTCATCTACTGGAGTAAGTGCTTTGCCTAAGTCGTGTACCAGTACGGCAAAACGAACATCCAGAGAATAATTGGCACGACAGGCTTGCTGTAGCGACATCATGGTGTGAATGCCGCAGTCTATTTCAGGGTGATATTCAGGACGCTGTGGAATACCGTATAACGCATCAATTTCTGGGAACAAGACTTTTAAAGCACCACAGGCTCTTAAGACTCCAAAATATTCATCTGCATGGTCTTCCATTAACGCACGAGACGTTTCCTTCCATACACGTTCAGGTGTAAGGGCTTCAAGTTCGCCAGATTGAGCGAGATCTTGCATCAGCGCAAGTGTTTCTTCAGCCACTTTAAAACCTAAAGCTTTATAACGTGCCGCAAAACGTGCAATCCGCAGAACTCGCAAAGGATCTTCGACGAAGGCATCAGACACATGGCGAAGGATGCGTCGCTCTAAATCTTGTTGACCATGGTAGGGATCATAAATCTGACCTGCATCATCCATAGCAATCGCATTGATCGTGAGGTCACGTCGAATGAGATCTTGTTCGAGTGTGACATTGACGTCGGTATAAAATTCAAAGCCATGATACCCATGTCCAGACTTACGTTCTGTACGGGCTAAGGCATATTCGTCTTTGGTCTCTGGATGAAGAAAAACAGGGAAATCTTTACCCACAGGTTGATAACCTTGAGCAAGTAATTGTTCCGGCGTTGCACCGACAACGACATAATCTTTTTCGTGATAGGGGTGCCCGAGCAAGTGATCTCGAACTGCACCGCCTACTAAATAAACTTGCATGAAAAAACCTCTATTCTTAGAGCAATCATGCTACAGAACAGAGGTTTTCTCAAGTCACAAAGTGTGTTCAGGTCAACTAAATTAGAGTGCTAATTTTTCGTTTTCTTGAATCTCTGCAACAGTCAATGCAGTCATATTCACTAAACGGCGAGTTGTCGCTGTTGGCGTTAAAATATGAACAGGTTTTGCAGCACCCAAAAGAATTGGGCCAATCGTCACGTTACTGCCCGATGTTGATTTCAACAAGTTGAACGAAATGTTCGCTGCATCCAGATTAGGCATAATCAGCAAGTTCGCAGAACCTTTAAAACGTGAGTTCGGGTATGCGAAATGACGAATATTTTCATCCAGTGCGGCATCACCATGCATTTCACCTTCAACTTCAAGTTCAGGTGCAATTTCTGATAAAATATCATAAACCTTACGCATTTTTTGTGCGCTAGGATCATTTTGGTCAGAACCGAAACTTGAGTGAGAAAGCAATGCTACACGTGGCGTAATACCAAAACGGCGTACTTCTTCAGCCGCTAAAATGGTCATTTCAGCAAGTTGTTCAGCTGTTGGGTTACGGTTAATGTAAGTATCGGCAATAAACAAGTTACGATCTTCAAGCATCAATGCATTCAGCGTAAAGAAGTTATTGCGGCCTTCTTTTAGCCCAATCACATTGCTGACGAAGTCTAAGTGAATGTCATAGCTTGAATAAGTACCACATAGCATACCGTCAGCGACACCATGACGAACCAACATTGCCGCAATAAGTGTAGAACGGCGGCGTGCTTCACGCTGAGCGTATTCAGGCGTTACACCTTTACGCTGCATGATGCTGTAATAATCGTCAGCAAACTTATCATAATCAGGGTTTTTCTCTTGATCGACGATAGTGATGTTCACGCCGTCTTCAAGACGTAGGCCTAATTTCTTGATGTTTGCTTCAATGACTGCAGGGCGACCGACAAGGATTGGTTTTGCCAAACCTTCATCAACAGCAATTTGCACCGCGCGAAGTACACGTAAATCTTCACCTTCAGCATATGCAATGCGTTTTGGATCAGTTTTTGCTTGCGCAAAAATTGGTTTCATCATGAATGCAGAGTTATAAACAAACTCAGACAAACGTTGACGATACGCAGAGAAGTCTTGAATTGGACGAGTTGCAACACCTGAATCCATCGCTGCTTGTGCAATTGCAGGTGCAATCTCAAGAATCAAACGTTGATCTAATGGGCGGGGAATGAGGTAATCACGACCAAATGAAGCAGATTTTTCACCATACGATGCAGCATCAGCTTCGACATGTGCCATGCGAGCAATCGCATGTACACAAGCAATCTTCATCTCTTCATTAATTGTTGTAGCACCAACATCGAGTGCACCACGGAAGATATAAGGGAAGCAAAGCGCATTGTTCACTTGGTTTGGATAGTCTGAACGACCAGTTGCCATAATCACGTCTGGACGTGCTTCATGTGCGTGTTCAGGAAGAATTTCAGGGTCTGGGTTAGCAAGGGCAAAGATAATCGGATCTTTCGCCATGACTTTAACCATTTCTTTGGTCAAAATACCTGCTGCAGAAAGACCGAGGAACATGTCCGCACCTTCCATTACATCAGCAAGCTGAGAGCCTTCGATGTCTTGAACGTATGCCTTTTTCGACTCATCCAAGCCTTCACGTTTATTCGTCAATAAACCGCGTGAATCTGCCACAACGATGTTTTCTTTTTTTACGCCAAGTGCGCAAAGTAAGTTCAAACATGAAAGGGCAGCAGCACCTGCGCCAGAAGCGACAATTTTGATTTCTTCAATTTTTTTGCCATTGAGTTGAAGTGCATTCAGTAATGCAGAACCCACAATGATCGATGTACCGTGTTGGTCATCATGGAACACAGGAATATTCATGCGTTCACGAAGTTTTTGCTCGATGTAGAAACACTCTGGGGCCTTGATGTCTTCAAGGTTGATACCACCGAAAGTTGGTTCTAATGCTGCAACGATATCTACGATTTTGTCTGGATCGTTTTCAGCAATTTCAATGTCAAAAACATCAACACCAGCGAATTTTTTGAATAGAACGCCTTTACCTTCCATAACAGGTTTTGACGCTAAAGGACCAATGTTACCTAAGCCCAGTACGGCTGTACCGTTACTGACTACAGCAACAAGATTACCGCGCGCTGTGTAAAGTGCAGCAGTAGATGGGTCGCGTTCAATTTCTAAACAAGGTGCAGCGACACCTGGCGAGTATGCGAGGGCTAAATCGTGTTGGTTGACCAATTGTTTGCTTGGTGTAACGCTGATTTTCCCCGGAGTTGGAAATTCGTGATAATACAAAGCCTGCTGTTTTAAAGATTGATCGTCCATCTGTATCTCGATTGTGTTTTGTTTATCCAATATAAAGCTGCAATGCTTGCTTTATCCGCTTGAATATAACATTAGTTGCACAGTTGGGACAGTCGAAGTCGCGTCTTTTTCAGACAATCTTATAGCTCAGGCATAGTGACTTATATTAAGTAAGTATAAGCAGGCGAAGAGATATTATTTTCAAGGAACACGGTTGCCTCTTCTTGTGGCAGTGGCTTAGAGAAAAAATAGCCTTGAGCAATGTCACATTCTAAGTCTTGTAGATACTGTAACTGCTGTTCAGTTTCAATCCCTTCAGCGACTACCGTCATGCCCATCGCTTTACCCATGGCAATCATGGCACTAACGATGGCCAATTGTTTATTTTCACCAATTTTAGAGATAAAACTGCGATCTATTTTTAAAATATCAATTGGAAAATCAGCCAGATACGATAGAGATGAGTAGCCAGTGCCAAAATCATCAAGTGAAATATTGATTTTACGTTTTTTTATTTCGTTTAATAGTTCACGTACTGAATCTAGATTTTCGACCAAAGAAGATTCTGTAATTTCCAGTTCCAGACTGGCACCATCAATTTGATTGGCATCTATCGCTTCATCTAAATCATTTAATAATTGTCCACGGCGCAGTTGCTGTGCAACAATATTGACGGATACACAAATATTTTGATAACCCAAATTATTCCAAAAGCGAATTTGCTGCGCGGTTTTTTGCAGGACAAAACGCCCGATATCGGAAATTAAACTGGTTTGTTCTGCTAAAGGAATAAATAAGCCCGGTGGTATTAAGCCTTTTTCAGGATGATTCCAGCGCACCAAGGCTTCAAAACCGTAAATATTTTTATCACGGAAATTGATCTTCGGTTGGTAATACACCACCAGCTCATTATTTTGAATGGCTTTACGCAAGTCGCGTTCCAAGAAGATCCCTTGCTCTAATAATGCGGTATTTTCATTGGAATAATAACGTGTAGTATTGCCTCCCAAATTTTTAGCTTCGCTCAGCGCTTGTTCTGCACAGTTATTTAGATAATCTAGCTGACGGCCATGCTCAGGATAGAACGCGACGCCCATCGATAAAGTGATGACATGTTCTTGGCCAAAAATATTAAATGGAATGCTAAAGGCTTTATTGATGCGTTCACAATGCTCTTGCACAGAAGGGCGGATATGTGAAATTTCATACACAATCGCAAAATCATCGCCATTTAAATGCGCAACAAATAATGCTTCGGCATTGGTTAGACGTAAACGCTGTGCGACTTGGCGTAACAGTTCGTCACCACCATTGTTGCTGAGATATTCATTTAATGGACGGAAACGGTCGATGTTTAAACGAATGACGGCCAACTGTTTAATCGAATCTTGCTGTGAAACTAAATATTGATGCAGTTGATAGTTGTAATAAAAACGGTTCGGCAAATCCGTTAAGGTGTCATAATTTTCTAAATAAGATAAACGTTGTTCTTGCAATTTACGTTCGGTCAGGTCTGAGACGATCCCGATATAATGGGTAACGCGGTTTTGATCATCAGTAATCGCATTAATATGCATCCATAGCGTCAGTTCTTTACCTGAAAGAAATTTTTCGTGCAACTCACCATCATATTCACCAATTTTCAGCACTTGTTTAATGATCGAGTAGTGCATACTGCGTTGAATTGATTTGTAATTTGCTGTGATATCAAATAGATGTTTGCCAATAATTTGGTCGTAGTTAAAGCCGGTTAATTGTTCGTAAAACGGATTGACTTCGATATAGCACAGCTCTTCATTTAAAATGAAAATCCCTTCAGCAGCTTGTTCGAGTACGCTGGCTGCAAGTTTTAAACGTTCTTGAGACGTCCGTTCTTGATGGATATCACGACGAATACCGACCATGCGCAAGGGCTTGCGGTTATCTGGATCGCGTTGAATGACTCGCCCAATATCATGTACCCAACTCCATTTTCCTTGACTGTTTTGAATCCGATAGGTGGCCTCATAACGGTCTTTAAATCCACGAAGATGTTGAATCATCGCTGATTTAAAATGTGGGATATCATCAGGATGGATCACATGTTGTAACTGTTGCTGATGCTCTTTCGAATGTCTAAGGGTTTTTTCTTGCTTATAGTTGGTGACAACGATTTTACGGTCTTTGATGTTCCAATCCCAAGGACGTAAACCGGCGATTTCATGCGCAAGGACTAAATTGGCTTGTTGGTTTTCTAAATCCTTGTTCATTTGCTCAATGTCGAAGGTCCGCTCTTTAACTTTCTGTTCAAGGATTTGGTTACCCAGTTGTAGCTGTAATTCGATGTCTCGTGATTTGTTGACTTCATCTTGGAGCTGCTGACACAGTTCATCAGTCCATTTGACTTGTTGCTTGGCACTATCGACCAGTAGGTTATTTTTAGCATGTAAAGTCGATACACGACGATGAATGCGATATGACGTCATGGCGCACATTAGAATCACAATGAGCCCAAAATTAATACTCAGGCTAAATAAGTGATTTGAACCATCTAAGAAAAAGAACTGTGCAATCAGATAGGGCACGATAGACGGGATAAAGGCTAAACAGAAATAATTAAGTTTTTGCGTCAAATAGGTCAAACCAAAGGTTTGCGTCACGATCAAGAGTAGGGCAGAGAGTGTCAGGGCTTGAATTGGTTCAAAGCTTTGATTGGTCGCAGGTAAATAATAAAAAATTAAAAAAATACCGCTCGCAATCAGTGTGCCGACAGAAAAACACTGAAATTGTAGCCAACGATGCGCAATCATCAGTGAATATTGTTCAGGTTTAAAATAAACGGTGCTGATCAGCCAGCATAAACTGACAAAAACTTCGGTAAAAATAAACCAAATATTGAAATACAAAGATGGTGATTTATAAAAAATTTGATATATCGAAAAAATATATAAGCAAATAATCAGGATACTGACTAAAAAATAGCGGCTATGGCGAATCGTGTTCGCAATTTGAGCAGTATGATTGTACTGCTTGATATATTCATCTTGTTTATACGTCATGAATATAAAAACCCTGCCTTAACCAAATTTAGATCGTTGTATTTGTATTGTTCCTGAGAGTATTTGTTTATTCTTAGTAACAAATCATTTGTTTTTATTGACTCTAGGGTAATTGCGTTACAAATAAAAAGCAATATCAAGGATGCCATCATTGATGCTTTCAGATGAACTATCGAGTAAAAATTAAATAAATTTATAATTTAAAATTGAAAGTGCAACTACAGGTGCAGTTTCTGTGCGAAGGACACGTTCACCGATACACCAGTTCACAAAACCTTTCTCATTTGCGGCGCTGATCTCGGCTTCGCTCAAGCCACCTTCAGGGCCAATCAGTAAGGCAAAGTACGGGTCAGCATCAGCTAATACATCAACTTCATCTTTATTGGGTGCGAGTACCAACTTGGTTGTCGGCAGATCACTTTCCAACCATTTTTCAAGGGAAAGTGGCGCAAGTACTTTAGGGACAATGTTGAGACCACACTGTTCGCAAGCTGCAATAGCAATGCCTTGCCAATGGTCGAGTTTCTTTTGATCACGATCGTACTTCAAACGCATTTCACAACGTTCTGAAGTGAGTAGTTGAATTTCAGAAACACCGAGTTCCACCGCTTTTTGAATCGCATAATCCATGCGGTCGCCTTTGCTCATCACTTGACCCAAGAGCGCTGTAAAATGTGGTGTGCGATTGCTTGGATTGAATTGCAAAACTTGGACGGCAGCTGACTTTTTAGCGACTTCAACCAATTCAACATGGTATTCGCCACCTTGCCCATTGAACAAAGTGGCTGTTTCGCCTACTTGAGCACGTAAAACTTTTACCCAGTGATGAAACACTGTTTCCGTTAATTCAACAGTCGTATCAACAGTTAAATCAGCTTCAATATAAAAACGTGGCATTAAAGTTTTACTCTCAAAAAGGTCGAAATGTCTTATGCAAGACCGAGGTCTTTCACAAGTTGACGTGTAGGGTCAGTGGTATTCATGGTGTAGAAGTGCAGGCTTGGCGCACCACCAGCAATCAGGCGTTCGCAAAGTTTCACAATCACTTCATGACCAAAGGCTTTGATTGACGCTGTGTCGTCGCCATAAGTCGCAAGCTGTTTGCGAATCCAGCGAGGAATTTCTGCACCTGTACCATCAGCAAAACGAATTAAATTGCTTGCATTGGTAATCGGCATAATGCCTGGAGCGACAGGAATGTTCACGCCTTCTTTTTGAATGCGCTCTACAAAGTAGAAATAGGCATCTGGATTAAAGAAGAATTGTGTGAGTGCTGCATTAGCGCCTGCATTGGCTTTATCGCAGAAACGTTTGATGTCGAGATCAAAGCTGTCTGCTTGCGGGTGCATTTCTGGGTATGCTGCAACTTCAATTTTGAAATGATCACCAGTGTGCTCACGAATGAAACGTACCAAGTCCGTTGCATAAGGCAATTCGCCTAAGCCCACTTGACCAGACGGCAAGTCGCCGCGCAGCGCAACAATACGGTCAATACCTTGTGATTTATATAAATCCAGCAATTCAGCAATACGTGCTTTGCTGTCACCAATACAAGACAGGTGAGGGGCAACCGGTGTGCCTTTACCGTTGAAGTCGTTCAATGTAGACAAAGTACGTTCACGGGTAGAACCGCCTGCACCGTATGTTACAGAGAAAAATTCAGGATTTAATAATTGTAGTTCTTGGTGTACAACTTTAAGTTTTTCCGCGCCCGCATCAGTTTTGGTCGGGAAAAACTCAAAGGAAATAGGAATCTGTTTTGACATGTTCAAATCCTTTTTTATAAATACTTTTATTTAAAAAAATCCCCTCATCCTAACCTTCTCCCAGAGGGAGAAGGGACTTCCATTATGAAAGTAATAGTGATTTGGAGTTAACATCAAATTTGCTTTCACAATGAAGAGTTCCCTCTCTTGCGCTGAGCTTCAAAGCAGTGCTTGAAGCACGCTCAGGAGAGGGTTAGGGAGAGGTATTTATAAAACTTAGTATTTATAAGCCTCAGCTTTGAACGGGCCTTCAACTTGAACACCGAGGTAATCCGCTTGTTCTTGAGTCAAAGTCGTTAATACGCCGCCGAAACCAGCAACCATTGCAGCAGCAACTTCTTCGTCTAATTTCTTAGGAATAAGTTCTACGCGGATTGCAGCTTGTTTTTGATCTTCAGGAAGATCAGCAAATTTTTCAGCGAATAGGTGCATTTGACCCAACACTTGGTTGGCAAAAGAACCATCCATAATACGTGAAGGGTGACCGGTTGCATTACCAAGGTTCACCAAACGGCCTTCAGAAAGAAGGATTAAGTAATCGTTTTCATTTTCTGTACGATACACTTGGTGAACTTGTGGCTTCACTTCAACCCACTTGTAACCACGTAAGTAATTTGTGTCGATTTCAGTATCGAAATGACCGATGTTACAAACTACAGCGCCAGCTTTTAATGAATCAAGCATTGCAGCGTCACATACGTGGTAGTTACCAGTTGTTGTTACGATCAAGTCAGTATTTTGAAGAAGATCAAGGTTGATGTCTTCTTTCTTACCCGTTTGAATGCCATTTTTATACGGAGCAACAACTTCGAAACCGTCCATGCATGCTTGCATTGCACAGATAGGGTCAACTTCAGTGACACGTACAATCATGCCTTCTTGACGAAGTGATTGAGCAGAACCTTTACCTACGTCACCATAACCGATTACAAGCGCACGACGACCAGATAAAAGCATATCTGTACCACGTTTGATTGCATCGTTAAGTGAGTGACGGCAGCCGTATTTGTTGTCGTTTTTAGACTTAGTGACAGAGTCATTTACGTTAATCGCTGGAACTTTTAAAGTACCGTCGCGGTGCATTTCGTAAAGACGTTGAACACCTGTAGTGGTTTCTTCTGTAATACCGTGGATTTTAGCAATCACTTCAGGATATTTTTCGTGAACAAGCGCAGTTAAGTCACCGCCATCATCCAGAATCATGTTGGCATCCCAAGGTGTACCGTTCACATTGATTTGTTGTTCAAGACACCACATGTATTCTTCTTCTGTTTCGCCTTTCCAAGCAAATACAGGAATACCCGCAGCAGCAATTGCAGCAGCAGCATGATCTTGAGTAGAAAAGATGTTGCATGAAGTCCAACGAACTTCCGCGCCCAATTCAACTAGAGTTTCAATTAAAACTGCAGTTTGAATGGTCATGTGGATACAACCAAGAATTTTTGCGCCAGCAAGCGGTTTAGCCGCAGCATAGCGTTTACGTAAGCCGATAAGAGCAGGCATTTCTGCTTCAGCAAGTTTGATTTCTTTACGGCCGTAGTCAGCTAGTGAAATATCGGCAACTTTGTAATCTGTAAATGAAGCATTAACCGCGTTCATCACGATCTCCTTAATAAAAACAATTGATCATTCAGTTCGCGGATGCCGTTGTTGATTGGAACGAGTGTCCAACCGAATCGTCGAGCCTAGCGATCTTATATTTAGTGCCTATAAGAAAGTCGCAGCATCCCTCGGCTAGGGCAGTATTGTACTTGGAAATAGAGTGAGTTCCAATCAAAAATTGGTTAATATGTAGATGAATAATCTGATAATAAAAAGATAATAACGTACATATCATGAATATATTAAAATTTAATATTTTCCTAGTTTTACTCGTATCTTCACAAGCTGTCTCAGCAAGGCGAGGCGACTTTTCACCACAAAATATTTTTTTTCTGCCTTTAATTTTGATTGGGGTTTTATCCTTATTTAAATTTTCAGGCTTTATTGAAAATTATACGAAAGGCTTAAATTTAACCCTTAGAGTAGTCATAAAAGCAGTGAGTTTTATTATTTTGATTGGCATCATTGCCCTTATAATTATCGGGATAGGGCTAATTTCTGAGTATATTCCTGAAAAATGGTCGATGATATTCTAGTGCAATTTTAAATATAAAAAATTGGAAGCTAATAATGAAAAAATTAACTGCATTCATATGCTTGTGTTTTTCAGCACTAACATATGCCAACGATTCAACAGGCTACGTGGCAACAGGCGGTGTACAGTACCTGAAAAATAAAGACATTCAAATGTTCAGTGAAGACCTGTTTATCAGTAAAAAAATGATCAAGGTCGATTATCAGTTTAAAAATCTGAGCAATAAAGACGTGACTGAAACCATACTCTTTCCACTGCCAAAAATTGAAAACTTCTTTGAATCTGATTTTGCCAATACTGAAAAATTGCTAAAAAGTTTTAAAGTTCAGGTGAATGGAAAAATGATTCAGCCTGAAATGCATGTGCGCACTTTTATTCAAAAAGATGAAAAAACAGCCCCGATTGATATGACGGAGAGTTTTAAGCAATGCGGGTTTACGGAAAAAGACATGCTGAATCCGTGGAGCAGGCAAGATGATGAATATGAAACTTTCGAGGAAAAACTCAGAAACTGTAAAAATGCAGCTTTGCAAAAAGTTTTGCCCAAAGATCCGAGTGAAGTCATTTCATGGTCATCTCAGGTGATTTATAGCTGGAAGCAAACGTTTAAAGCCAATGCGCCCACACGTGTACAGCATCAATATGCACCGCTGGTGGGCGGGTCTGTGGCTTTATATCCTGATGAATATAATCAAAGTTATTGTATGGATCAAAAGTTTAAGGCAGGACTCAGAAAGGCCAAATCACAGCATGCACCATTTCAAGCACTGGGATATATCTTAAAAACTGGCGCCAATTGGGCAAAGCCTATTCAAGATTTTAAACTGACTATCGAGCGTGATGCTAACGAACTGGTTTCATTTTGCTGGGCAGGTAAAGTGAAGAAAATCAGCGCTACGCAGTTTCAAATGGTTGAAAAGAATTTTGTGCCCAAACAAGATTTGGACATTATTTTTGTGCATGTGAAATCAGGTCTGGATTAAAACTTGCAGGCAAAACTGCTGCGATTTGTTTATCATCGTCCATAAGCAATTTTGAGTTTTGATATATGTCGATGGAAATACCTGATGAGTTGGCAAATTTAGAAGCCAATGGCGGCATTTATGCAGTGTGGATGTTGCTGCAGCACTTAGGTATAGATGCAGACATTCAGCAGCTCATCGAAGTTTGCGCTTATGAAGCTGGCCATGGCACAACAACCATTGGTTTGGCTGTAGGACTGAAAAAGTTTGGCTTTCTAGTAAAGTTTTACACAGAGCATGATCCTGAGCTGCAAGACAGTGAAAAACGCAGCTATGCAGAAGCGGATCAATTGGAACTGCCTATATTACCTGCAATTGGCTATGCACAAATCCAGCAGGCTTTTGAACAAAATCAGTTTGTGATTGTCTATTACGACACCCTAGAAGGCGTGGGGAATCATTCCTTGGTGTATGACATTGATGAGACAGAGATCAGTTTCTTTGACAGCTTTGATGCCATGCCAGCAGACGTATTTGAACAGCAGCGTGGTGCGGAAGGCATTTGCCGACAAGTCATTATTGTGGATGTAAATGATTATGTGGCGAGCTGAGCCATATTGTTGAATGAAAAAAGCCCATCATGAGATGGGCTTTATTTTTTAGAAAATAATTGGATTATTGCTCAGCCATATTGGCTTTTTCATTCCAAAAATCTGCTTTTTCTTCATCGGCGTCGATGCCTAATCCATTGGCATAAATAAAAGCCAAATCACGCATGGCCTGAACTTCACCTAATTTTGCAGATTGTTCAACCAGTTCAATGGATTTAGCGACATCTTTTTCCACCACATCGCCGCGACGGTAAAAATTGGCCAATTCTAAAATAGCAGCAGGATGGTCATGCTTCGCCGCTTGTTCTAACCAGCGGTGCGCATGTTCAAAATAGGTTTTAGATTCTTCCGGATCTTCTTCGAGCATATCTTTGGCATAGACTGCATAGCCTTCACCCAGCCAATACATTGCTTCTACATGACCTAACTGAGCTGCTTTGAGTGCCCATTCTTCTGCAAGTTCAACATGCTCATCATTTTCACTTTGCATATAAATTTCAGCCAGTTCAAATTGAGCATCTTTATTGCCTGCCATGGCACGGTTATATAAAGCAGGAGAGATCGAAAGTTCAGACATGTGTAATCCAAAAGAGCAGAATAGGCATAGCCTAATCGGTTGGCATGAAAAAAGCCAATCCGAAGATTGGCTTTCAATGTTTAGAGAAGCTTGTCTAATGAATTAAAATTTCAATAACACAGCTGACAATACAAATACGACAACCAATGCACCAATAATTTTCCAAAAATATTCAGCGATATAACTAATACATAGCCCGACAAATAAAGCCGCAATAGTCAGCGCGCCAAACCAATAACTGATGTTATTGCTCGGCGTGCCAAGAGAGAGGCAAATTATCAAGGCGATGATCAATAGCGCCCAGCCGACTAGCGTGGCTAACCGTGTTTGGCCCACACTTAGTTCTTTGCTGTAGAACTGCTTTTGATGTTTTGACATGCTGCTTGCCAAGGCAAAAAAACCTAAGCTACTCAGTGTCCAAATCAGGAGAAAGAACATCATGCTTCAACCTCCTTTGTGCCACGTGCTTTTTTAACAGGCAGTCCTTTATGCTTTTTCACTTTGTAAAATGAATAGGCAAACAAGATAGCCAAAAGCCACATTGCAAGATCAAAGGAGGCAATCATCCATTGGCCATTTGCCATGGTATTCCAAAGCGGTTGACCACCAGTCATGAAGTTTACAATCGGCAGTAAGGCAAAAATTGCTGTGGCAAAAGCTAAAAGTTCTAGCCACGCTTGACGGTGTGTACGGAACATCGCATAAACAAGCGTCAGTAGCCAAACAATAAAGAAACTTCGAATTTCTAATTCCGAACGGTTTTCAAGCTGTGAGGGAATAAAACGGTTGGCATAGAAAAATGCTGCACAGGCAATGGGTAAACCAATAATCGCTGCAATATTGGTCACTTCAACCGTGCGGTAGCCAAATGATTTAAAGCCTTGTTTTTGCTGTTGCGGCGCACGTTTTACACACCACAAAATGAGACCTGTAGCGACCATCAGGGTGCCTACAATTCCTGAAATAAACAGCAGCCAACGTAGAGCTAAGTCTACACCGCGTGCTTCATGTAGCGTGGTCACTACATTGTAAATACCCATCGGTACAGAAGGGTGCTTTAACTTGGCACTTTCGTCAGTTAAGTCTTTGCCAGTTACGCCATCAAATTGTTTGCTTGCATAGACATTTCGATATGCAACACTTTCACCATGTAAGGCGCGTAGCTCAATTTTAGCTTGGTCTGTATTCGGTGCAATGATGCTAACGGTGCTAATAGGATTAGTTTTCCATTCAGCCTGAACCGCAGTCACGATTGGTGCTAAGTTGGTCAGCGGCGCAGCAACAACAGGTTGCTCTTCACGTTTAGAGCGATGATCTCCTCGACCTTCACCACGGCCCTCAGCGCGATTTTCACCTGGGTTTTGTGCAGAATTGGCACGGGCTTGCTGTGGGCGTTCGCCACGTTCTTCGCGTCCTTGAGCAGATTCACGTCCTTCAGGTTTATTTTCTTGAACTAGGGCACGATTTTGTTCTTGTAAAAATTGTCCCCGGTTTTCATAAATACGTTCAATCCCCCAAGGCATGATCGTAAATAACAGCAGCAACAGGCCACTAAAGGTGATCATGATGTGGAAAGGAAGCGCAAATACTGCGGTTGCATTATGTGCATCGAGCCAAGAACGTTGTCCTTTGCCTGAACGGAACGTAAAGAAATCTTTAAAGATTTTTTTATGAGTAATCACACCACTAATGATGGCAACTAACATCAACAGTGTCGCTATCCCGACAAACCATCGCGTCCACATACGTGGCATACCATAAAGTTCGAAATGGAAACGATAGAGAAAATTACCACCACGCGTATCGCGCGGCTCAAGCACTTCACCTGTAGCACTATCAATGTAGATTTGTTTACCACCACGGCGTGCGCGAGGGTCTTCACCTTGTTCACGAACGGTAATTAAGGTGGCATTTTGACGCGTATTCGGCAGCAAAATATTCCAAGCACCTGCATTCGGATGATTTTGCTGTAAATAATTCAGTGCGACTTGAGTTTGTTGGACTTGTGAACTGGCTGGAACAGATTGATGCAGCTCAGGTGTCATCCAAACATTGATTTCATTTTTAAAGAAGCTCAGGGTTCCGGTCAGGAAAATAGCATACAGCAACCAACCTAAGATTAGGCTAGCCCATGTATGCAGCCAAGACATGGACTGGCGCGGTCCCTCTACTTTTGCATCAACACGCATTTTAGCTTCCCATCATCATGTAAATGGCATACAAACACACCGCAGGGATCACAATGCCTAAAGTTGCTTTGAGGGTTTTATTCACCATAAAGACCCAAATAAATGCACAGCTCCACAGGATAAATGCAATTAAAGTTGCACTCATGGCTGCACTCCCACGGTCTTCGCTAAACACATCTGCGATCACGATGGCAGATAGCATCGCGACAACATATCCGCCCACTAAAGCGAGGGCAAAGCGATAGAAAATCATCAAGCGATAGGTCAATAGAGAAGGAGTATCTTTACGCGTTTTAGGCAGCGCAGATGTGAGGGGTGTCACGAGTGCCTCAGGTGGTGAGTTATTCATAAAATACTTAAGCGCTTGGAAATTGTATTAAAGTTAATCTAAATGATAACAATTATTATTAATAATTAGAATAATGTATTCACAAAATTATTGATTTTTCAGCATGCTGAGTAGAAATAAATTTAAAAAGAGGGGGAATTAAAGGCAAAAAAATAGCGACCAAAGTCGCTATTTTAGAATGCAAGAATGCTTATGTGTCTACATTATTGCTCTTGTTGAATGCCTGCAACTAACCAGTCTTGATCAGAACCCGCAGGTTTAACAAAATGCCATATTTCAGCAAAAGGCTGTGGCAGGCTATTTAAGTCTTCACTTACAGTACCTGTAAAACGCACACTTACAACGTATTGACCATTTTCGTTAGCAGAATCGACCACCATAGCATTTAAGTTAGAAAACTCAGCAACGTCTTCATCTTTATTCGCCATAATGTCGTTATACATAGACTGGTAAAGGTCAGGCGTTAAGTAACGCTGAATTTCAGAAATGTTGCTTGCAGTATTCATCGATTGAATGTGGTTAAAACGCTGACGTGCAACACGTAAAAATGTTGCTGGTTCTGTACCATCAGGCAATTGATTGCCGCTGTTGGTATAGGCAGCACCAAAAGGCGCGTTCGTTGCAGCAGCTGCACCAAATGGAGCATTTGAAGCTGCTGAATTACCGCCTACAGAATTACCAAAAATATTCGTATTGTCATTGCCTGCACGAGGTGCAGCATTTTGTTGGCCAAACGGTGCATTGTTTGCACCGCTGTTTGGCGCATACGGATTGTTAGTGGCTAGTTTTTTTTTTGCGCCCATCTTACGGAAAATGAAGAAGGCAACAGCAGCGGCAAGTAAAATCCAGATCCAGCCTGGAATACCACCTTTCTCTTCCTGTTGTTGAGCTTGCGCTTCAGAAGCTGCTTGACCGTTATTGTCATCGGCCATCGCATTTGCAGCGACTGCACCAATTGCAGCACCAGCCACACCAGCTGCAACCATTCCGCCCACATTCGAGCCAGATTTAGCTGGAGCGCCAGCAGTTGCAGGCTGTTGAACAGGAGCAGATTGACGAGGTTGCTGATAAGACTGAGTTGGAGCAGCTTGACGGCTCATACCATGGCTTTTACCACCACCGGCACGTTTCGCTTCTGCAATCGGCGCTACCAAAAGGGCTGCTGTTAAAAGAGCAGTCATCAAACCACGCTGTCGAACTTCCATCAAATTTTCCTATATCTATATAAAGTTAAAATAGCCATCTAGTTATGCCGCCATTTGTACTGAATTTCAATAGAACATCGGTAAAAAATTGAAAATTCATTCAAAATAAACGATTCAACGTGACTAAGACTCATCGGTCAGCGTAATTGCCTGACTCAATGCCTCATGTAAACGTGCGACAGAAATAATCTCTACACCTGAAATTGGTTTTTGCGGTGCATTCCCACGCGGTAAAATAATGGTTTTGAAGCCATGCTTAATGGCTTCTTTGAGTCGTTCCTGTCCATTGGGTACAGGACGGATTTCGCCTGAAAGTCCAACTTCGCCAAATACCGCCAAATGCTGTGGCAGGGCTTTAGCTCTTAAGCTAGAGGCGCAGGCTAAAAGTACCGCAAGGTCAGAACCGGTTTCTGTGATTTTTAAACCACCCACGACATTGACATAGACATCTTGTCCTGCAGTTTGTACGCCACCATGACGGTGCATAACCGCTAAAAGCATGTTTAAACGGTTTTGTTCTAAACCTAAGGCCACGCGTCGAGGCTGTCCGTGCGCATCATCCACCAAAGCCTGAACTTCAACCAAAAGTGGGCGTGTACCTTCACGGCTAATCATGACGATAGAGCCCGGAATGGCTTCATCATAACGACTCAGGAAAATAGCGGAGGGGTTTGATACCTCGCGCAGACCTTTATCGGTCATGCCAAATACACCAAGCTCGTTGACTGCACCAAAACGGTTTTTCACTGCACGAATCATACGGAAGCGCGAGTCAGACTGACCTTCAAAATACAAAACACAATCGACCATGTGCTCAAGCACACGAGGGCCAGCCAAAGAACCTTCTTTTGTTACATGACCGACAATAAACAATGCTGTGCCACTATTTTTGGCAAAGCGGGTCAGGAGTGCAGCCGATTCACGAATTTGGGAAACACCGCCCGGCGCAGACTGGAGTGTCTCGGTGTATAAGGTTTGGATCGAATCTAAAATGGCCACGGCAGGGCGTTCATGTGCCAATACTTCGCAAATACGCTCGACACAGGTTTCTGCCATGACTTTGAGTTGATCGGTCGGCAAATCTAGGCGTTGGGCACGTAGCGCCACCTGAGACAAAGATTCCTCACCTGTGACATATAAGGCAGAACTTTTACTCGCCGCCATATAGGTTGCGGTTTGTAGCAAAATAGTGGATTTACCAATGCCGGGGTCACCACCAATCAGCACTACTGAACCTGTGACCAGTCCACCGCCAAGCACACGGTCAAATTCACCAATACCTGTTGCCATTCGGGTTTCATGCGAAACAGAAACTTGATTTAAGGTGGTCACTGCTGCGGCTTGACCTGCATAGCCACCGCCCATTTTAGGCTGTGCACGGTGTGTAACGGCGGGTGCAAGGCTGACTTCGACTAATGAATTCCATTCACCACATTCGGTACATTGACCGGCCCATTTGGGATGATCAGCACCACATTGTTCACATCGATAGACACTTTTTGCTTTCGCCATAATATTTACTGTGCACAAACTCAAATTGAGTCACAGCATAGCGGTGAATACATCGAAAAACCAAGTTTTTATCGCATGAAATGACTGTTGAAGGTCAATTGATGTCGTTTTATTTTCAACAGATGCACTTTTACAGGGTAAGCACTTTATAATAGCGCATTATATTTTTTGAAATGGGTCACCACATGACTGAACTATTACGACATATCGATGCCATTGCACGTGAAAAAAATCGTGATGTGTTATTTGTGCATTTTGAAGAATATGATCATCAACATCCTGAGAAAAATACGGTACGTAATGACGTTATGCACTGGTTTGACCTGCAAAATCTCGAGTATTTCCCTTGTATGGGGCTAGAAGGTGAGTCTTTGATCGATAGCTATACAGGTGATTTATACCTTGACGTACCTTTTGATGAAAGCAGCCCTGCATATAAAACTCTCAGTGAATATCTTGAAGATGAACAAGGGAACATGAAAATTCAGGGGGTATTGTTCTTTTCTTTATCCTTGGAAATTGCCTTAGAAATCGAAGCGGATCTGATGGAAGCCAGTGCTGTAGATTCTGAATATGCTGAAAATGAGTTTGGTGACCAATTTGGCGAAGGCTTTATTGAAGATGCTGAGTCAGATCAAAAGGATGAATCCAATGAAAGCAACACGAAAAACGACAAATTTGATGATGGTCAAATCGGTACGATTCAATAAGTAAATATCGATTATCAGTCCGAATAAAAAAGCCACGTGAATTCACGTGGCTTTTTGTTTAGTAGCGTGAAAGGATTAGTACAGTTCACCTGATTTACGACGTGCAATAAAGTCCTTCGATTCTTTGGCAATAACACCAGAAAGTAACAACAGCGCAATTAAGTTTGGTACAGCCATCAAACCGTTAAAGGTATCGGCAAATAACCACACAAGATCAAGAGTCGCCACACAGCCTACAAAGACTGAAGCGATGTAAATCAAACGGTAAATCAAGACAAACTTTTCACCAAGTAAGTAAGTACAGCATTTTTCACCATAGTAACTCCAACCTAAAATGGTTGAGTATGCAAAGAAAATAATCCCGAAGGTGACGATCAAGCCGCCAAAACCCGGTAATAATTTATCAAATACGCTGATAGTTAAAACTGCACCAGTTTGGTCGCCAAAACTGTTGCCTGCCATAATAAAGCCCATGACCAAAACAATCCCGGTGATAGAACACACGATAATCGTATCGATAAATGTACCTGTCATTGAAACTAAACCTTGACGTGCAGGGTGATCCGTTTTCGCAGCAGCCGCGGCAATAGGTGCAGAACCCATACCTGCTTCGTTAGAGAAAACACCACGGGCAACACCATAACGAATAGCCGCACCAATCGCACCACCTGCCGCAGCTTCGCCAGTAAATGCATAGCTAAAGATCATTTTTAGTGCAGGGATCACCAATTCAAGATTATTTAAAATGATGATTAGTCCACCCAATACATAACCGACAGCCATAATAGGTACGATATAAGAGGATGCTTTAGAGATGGATTTAATTCCGCCGAGAATTACTAAAGCAGACAGAATAGTAATAACAATACCTGTAATCCACGTTTCAAGTCCGAGACTATTTTCAACAGCGAGGGCAACCGTATTGGACTGTACTGAACTGCCAATGCCGAAAGAGGCTAAAGTACCAAAGAGGGCAAAAATGACAGCGAGCCATTTCCACTTCAGTCCACGTTCAATGTAGTACATTGGACCGCCGCTCATTTCGCCATTTTCATTTTTATGACGAAACTTTACAGCGAGTACGCCTTCACCATATTTGGTTGCCATACCAAAGAGGGCTGTCATCCACATCCAAAATACTGCACCGGGGCCACCAAGGACGCAGGCTGTTGCAACGCCTGCGATATTACCTGTACCGATGGTTGCAGATAAAGCAGTCATAAGTGAGGCAAAATGTGAAATATCGCCTTCATGTGATTTGGCATGTTCATGCCTTCCAAACACTTGTTTAAATGCTAAAGGCAACATGCGGAATTGCCAGAATAGTAAACGGAAGGTGAGGAATACACCTGTTCCGACAATGAGGACCAA
Source organism: Acinetobacter sp. YH01009 (assembly GCF_013420765.1). Lineage (NCBI taxonomy): Bacteria > Pseudomonadati > Pseudomonadota > Gammaproteobacteria > Moraxellales > Moraxellaceae > Acinetobacter > Acinetobacter sp. YH01009. The sequence continues at coordinate 37,469 of NZ_VOYE01000011.1, forward strand.
CATGTATGGGCCCCAGACCCAACCGCTGAGTGTATTCATGAGTGTGTGTAGATCTTGCATAGTATCTTTCTTCTTATCGGTCCTGAGTGAATGCTACATTTTTGATATCTGTAGCAATTGATATGCCATTGTTAGAAACTTCCATGATTTTTGGCATAAATTTTTTATCGTTGGGAAAATATTTTTTGCATAGAATTGAAGTTTTTACAAGTAAATTGTTGTTTTGTTTGTCGCTTTGAATTTGGGATAGAGGTTAAGATTTTTATATATAAGAAAAATAAATTAACTTTGTCACTTAATCCGAAAATATAGATGATGAAAAATAATTTTGTATTTTCTGAAACTTTTACGTTAATTTGTCGCAATTGGAACGCGAAGTTGAATTAAATAATGTCAAATGAGAGTCATGGATCGCACGCCGATAGCGGCGATTTGAAACGAAGCCTGTCCAACCGACACCTGCAATTGATTGCGATTGGTGGTGCGATTGGTACAGGTTTATTTATGGGGTCAGGAAAGACCATCAGTTTAGCTGGTCCGTCCATCCTTATTATCTATATGATTATTGGTTTTATGGTTTTCCTCGTCATGCGTGCATTAGGCGAGTTATTACTATCAAATCTTGAATATAAATCTTTTATCGATTTTGCAACCGACTTAATCGGCCCGTGGGCAGGTTATTTTGTGGGTTGGACCTATTGGCTGTGCTGGATCACTATAGGGATTGCAGATTTATCGGCCATTATTTATTACCTGCAATTCTTTAATGGAGGTAACCCGTTCTCGCCCGAAGAAGGGGTGATGATCAGTGTTGCCGCCATTGTTTTTATCATGGGTTTAAACCTTGTTACGGTTAAACTTTTTGGTGAATTAGAGTTTTGGTTTGCACTGATTAAAATTATTGCAATCGTGGTGCTCATTGGTGTCGGTCTTTGGATGATCTTTACCGGTTTTACCTCATCGACAGGTGAAATCGCATCATTCACACATTTATGGTCACATGGTGGTCTATTCCCAACAGGAGTAACTGGCTTCTTGGCAGGTTTCCAAATCGCCATTTTTGCCTTTGTCGGCGTAGAACTCGTGGGTACTACGGCAGCAGAAACCAAAGATCCAGAACACAACTTGCCTAAAGCTGTGAACTCGATTCCGATTCGTATCATTATTTTCTATGTGCTGGCACTTGTGATTGTGATGTCCGTTACGCCATGGAATGCCATTGACCCAAGCATTTCACCATTCGTGAACTTGTTTAGACAAGCCGGTATTGCTGCTGCTGCGATTATTATGAACTTGGTTGTGTTGTCATCAGTTATGTCATCGATGAATAGTGGTGTGTTCTCGACTTCACGTATGTTGTTTGGTTTATCTCGTGAAGAGCAAGGTCCAAAAGCGTTTGGCCGTCTAAACTCACGTGCAGTTCCGGCAAATGCGTTGTATTTCTCGGCAGTTTGTTTATTGTTGGGTGCGGCATTACAGTATTTCGTACCGAACACGGTTGAAGCCTTCACTTTAGCAACTACACTTTCTACGATTTTATTTATCTGCGTATGGCTCATGATTATCTGGAGCTATATCGTTTACTATAAAACTCGTCCTGAGCTGCATGCGAAATCAACCTTTAAATTACCAGGTGGCTTATATACTTGCTGGCTTGTGATTATCTTCTTCATCGGCATGATTTATGTCTTGTCGCTAGAAGCAGATACCATGAAAGCGCTCATGGTGAGCCCAATTTGGTTCATCATTTTGATTATTGGCTATTTCGGTTTTTATAAGAAAAAGCACCATTAATTTACATTTTTGATCTGATGTAAAAACATAAAAAGCTGCTCCTGAGGGGGCAGCTTTTTTATTTGGATATGGACTTATTTTAAGTTAAAACAGACTGTTTATTAGCGTTTCGATTTGTATTAAACAGCATTCAAATTGATATGCTATTTCAGTGAAATCAATAGCCTGATCGAGCTAGAAATAAAGACAAATAAGGATTGAAAACAGCACCATCAAATTTTGCTTAAATTTAGTGCAGAATGGCAAAAAGCTCACTTGGAATTACAGGGCTTTTCTTTTATCCGCGGGTTGATCACGTTATACTCGGAAAAATCTTTTCATTAGGTACGTTTATGTATCGTTTTATGAATTATAAAATTATTGTATTAGCAAGTGCTGTGCTGCTGACCGCTTGTGGTCAGTCTGGTGCATTGCATTTACCTTCAGATGCAAATGCAGATAAGCGCGCAAAATATCTGATTTATCCAGATACGCCTGCACAGCAAAAGCAGGAAAAACAAGCGGCTCCTGTTGCAACTGAATCGGAATCTTCAAATTCTAACCCTACACCTTAATGCTTTTATAGAAAGGATACTTTCATGAGTTTCACCCGTACGAATGGGGTATTGCATGCAGAGCAATGTTCTTTACAACAGCTTGCACAGCAATATGGCACACCGCTTTATGTTTATTCAAAAGCTACTTTTGAAAAGCATTATTCAGATATGGATCGTGCATTTAGCTTTATCGACCATCAAATTTGTTTTGCGGTAAAGTCAAACTCTAATCTTGCGGTGTTAAACGTACTTGCCAAGCAGGGCGCTGGTTTTGATATCGTGACGGGTGGTGAACTCGCACGTGTGTTAAAAGCCGGTGGTGAAGCTTCTAAAATTGTATTCTCAGGTTTGGGTAAAACTGAAGCCGATATCCAAAAAGCATTGGACGTGGGTATTGCATGTTTTAACGTTGAATCACATGCAGAGTTGGATCGAATCCAAAAAGTTGCTGCTGCAATGGGTAAGAAAGCACCGATTTCATTGCGTGTAAATCCAGATGTGGATGCCAAAACCCATCCTTATATCTCTACGGGTTTAAAAGAAAATAAATTCGGTATTCCTTCAGACAGCGTTTTTGAAACTTATGCTTATGCGGCATCATTGCCAAATCTTGAGATTATCGGGATTGATTGTCATATCGGTTCACAGTTGACTGAAACTCAGCCTTTTGTTGATGCACTTGATCGTGTCATTGTGATGATCAATCAACTGAAAGAGATGGGTATTCAGCTAAAACACATCGATATTGGTGGTGGTTTAGGCGTGACTTACAAAGACGAAGTTCCACCAACTGTTGAAGAATATGCTCAGGCAATGCGTCCGGCTTTAGAAAAATTAGGCCTTAAGGTATATATGGAACCGGGGCGTAGTATTTCTGCAAATGCAGGTGTGTTGTTAACTAAAGTTGATTTGCTCAAACCGACCAATCATCGTAATTTTGCCATTATTGATGCCGCAATGAACGACTTAATCCGTCCCGCTTTATATGAAGCTTGGATGGACATTCAGGAAGTAACACCTCGTACAGATACAGAAAAGAAAGACTGGGATGTTGTTGGTGCGATTTGCGAAACCGGTGATTTCCTCGGTAAGCAACGTCAGTTGGCGATTCAAGAAAATGATGTGCTTGCGGTATTGGGTGCGGGTGCTTATGGTTTTGTCATGAGTTCAAACTACAACAGCCGCGGACGTGCTGCTGAAGTGATGGTTGACGGTGATCAGTCTCATTTGATTCGTGAGCGTGAAACCATCGAATCATTATGGGAACGTGAACGTTTATTGCCTTAAGGAGAAATTCGAGATGTTATTAGAATTTACCAAAATGCATGGCCTTGGCAATGACTTTATGGTGGTCGATCTAATTAGCCAACGGGCTTATTTAGATACAGTGACGATTCAGCGTTTGGCTGACCGTCATTTTGGTATTGGTTTTGATCAGCTTTTGATTGTAGAGCCACCTGATTTGCCTAATGTCGATTTTAAATATCGTATTTTTAATGCAGATGGTTCGGAAGTTGAACAATGCGGTAATGGCGTACGTTGTTTTGCGCGCTTTGTGCATGAACGTAAGTTGACCAGCAAAACCAAAATCAAAGTACAAACCAAGTCAGGTATCGTAGAGCCTGAATTAGGTGCAAATGGTTGGGTGCGCGTCAATATGGGTTATCCACGCTTTTTGCCGCATGAAATTCCATTTATTGCGGAAGAGCCTGAAAACTTATACGACATTGCATTGGCGAATAATGAACAACTCACCATTGATGTGGTGAGTATGGGTAATCCGCATGCAGTGACGATCGTTCCTGATGTTATTACCGCAGACGTTGCTAAAATTGGTCCACAAGTCGAATCGCATGAGCGTTTTCCACAGCGTGTAAATGCAGGTTTTATGCAAATTGTGGACGAGAAACATGCACGCTTACGTGTATTTGAACGTGGTGTCGGTGAAACTATGGCCTGTGGTACAGGTGCTTGTGCAGCGGCAGTATCAGGTATGCGTCGTGGTTTATTAGCCAATTCGGTCGAAATAGAGTTGGCAGGTGGTAAGCTGCAAATTGAGTGGCAAGAAGGTGGTGTGGTTTGGATGACTGGACCAACTGCAACAGTTTACGAAGGACGCTTAGATTTAAGTTACTTCCAAGGTTAAAATCAAAGCCCTGATTCATTCAGGGTTTTTTCTTAAAATAAAAAGTGAATAAAAAATTATAATTCAATTGGATTGGAATCAACATGGAACAAATAAACGAAGAAATAAAAGAAGAAATCTTAGAACAACTTTTTCATAAAGCCTTACATGAACCCGCGTATCGACCCGAATTTTTAGCTCAGTTATTGGCAGCCAATGTGTATTGTGTGGGAACAACAGGGGGACGTGATTCACGTATTGCCGAAGATTTGATCTTGGATGAAGGCGACCGTATTCAATTGAAATCATGGGAAGATGAAACATATGATTGCGTCATTCCATTTTTTACGTCCTTGGAAAAAATGCGTTTAGCAATATCTGAAGAGGAGTCGTATATCCGGCTACCAACCAAGGCATTATTTGAAATGACTTTAGGAGCAAGGCTTGTATTGAATCCACAATCACCTGATGCGACGAAGGACTTTGTACCAGAAGAAATTCAATATTTGCTGAACGGGCAGTATATTCAGCCCTCAGAAAACTATGAAGTTACGGAAGATACGGAAGTTTTAATTGGTCAGCCGGCGGAATATCCGCAGTTTATGATTGATCAATTAAGCATTTTTTTCGGCACAGAGCGTGTGGTAAAAGCTGCCTATTTAGCGCAAATACTGAATCAAGCTCGAGATGATTCACCGACTTTGCTGATCGGACTAGATTTAGAAGCAGGATTATCTGAACAACAAATTCAAGATTTGCACAGTAAAATTGGTCGTATCACACAGGACAGTTTAAAAGAGCAATGTCCAGTGGATTTGATCCATGTCAATCCGCAGAGTGTGGATGGTGTAGAAGGGTATTTGCTTAATGAAACGCAAGCTTTTTACCAACGTGTTGATGGTAAGCCTAAGGGGTTCTTTGCTAGACTCTTTTCATAAAATAGATATGTAAAATCGCTTTAGTGAACGTACTGCAACGCTAAAGCACATGTTGAAATGGGAGAAGACAGATGACGATGGATCAGAGTCAACTACTGACTATGTGGTTGAAGGAACGTGAAATTCAAAATCAGTCTAAACATACATTGCAAGCGTATGAGCGTGATGTCAGTGATTTTCTCCAATTTTGTACAATACGCAACTTGCCACTGCATGATGTCGAAAAGTCAGATCTGCGTGAATTTGTCGCTTATAAAGTGGAACAGTTTCAGCTCAGTCCAAGTAGTTTGCAGCGCATGTTATCTTCGATACGCCAATTTATGAAATGGGCAGAACAAGGAGATTATCTCAATTTTAATCCTGCAGATGATTTTCAGCTCAAACGCCAATCACGTCCTTTACCTGGATTGGTCGATATTGAAACCATTAAACAAATCATGGAACAGCCTGAGCCAGAAAGTGAAATTCAACGGCAGCTTTGGATACGTGATAAAGCGATTTTGGAGCTGCTATATTCAAGTGGTTTACGTTTGGCTGAAGTGCAGGGCTTAACCATTCGAGATATTGATTTTAATCGCCAACTGTTACGTATTACGGGTAAAGGGAATAAAACCCGCATTGTACCTTTTGGTTCTAAAGCCAAAGAGGCTGTGATGCATTGGTTGCAATTATATCCTGCATGGCATGGTGATTTTGTCCCAGAAGCCCAAGTTTTTATCACTCAAAAAGGTAATCCACTGGGGGTAAGACAAATTGAAAATCGGGTTAAATTTCAAGCTCGACGTGCAGGTGTAAATGTCGATTTACATCCGCACTTATTGCGTCATTGCTTCGCCAGTCATATGTTGTCCAATAGTGGTGACTTGCGTGCTGTACAAGAAATGTTGGGGCATAGTAATTTAACCACCACGCAAATTTATACCCATGTGGATTTTGATCGATTGGCACAAGTTTATGATCAAGCCCATCCACGGGCGCAGCATAAAGATTCGTAACAATTGCAAATACGACTTTGGCTCGTGGTGGTCTAAATATTGCTTAAATTTATAGGCTAGATTTCACATTTTGCATCCTAAAGTGGTCTGCTTCATGAAAGTTAAATAAGGATGTGAAAAAATATTGGTAAAATTGACCGACATTTTGAACTATTGTCGCATTATAAAAATTCAAATTATCGGGTATAAAAATTGTCCATTATTGAATTGACGTAAGTGCCGAAGTGAAATTCGCTATTTACTAAATTGCTGTACCGTTAAAAAAATATATAGGCCATACCATGATTTCAGATATTCAAGAAAAATATGACCAGTTAAATGGTCAGCAAAAAGAAATTTTTGCAGGATACGGCTTACGCCAAATCAAACACTTTGTTGAAATTGGTTTGCCTGAAATAGAAGCTGTATTACCTGAAGGTACGCAGCTACAAGGGATTAATGCCGATGGTAAAGTTCAGGCGTTTAATGCGGCGACGGGCCAATACTTTATTTGGATTTCGGATAAACAGTGGCAGCTTAGCAATAAAGCAACTGTAAAATTTGACAGCAAAGAAGATGCTCTCACCATTTGGCGCATTTTTGATTTGGCACAATATGAACTTATTGACCTAAGCCACATCCATCGTGACTTTTTGGAAAATCAGCCAGCCTAAACTATCCGGCAAATATACAACTCATGGGCTATCTTCATTGGATTTGGATGTTTAGCCCTTATATCACTTATACCATGACATCTTGATTTGCTCTTGTGCAGAGCGTTAGAGTGTTGACCTCATTTGGTTTTAAGCTTTCAAATGTACATTTGAGGTGAGCCGATGGACTTTCTTTGCATAGCTTAGCTGCCTAAACAAAATCTCTAAATGCCAACCCTTTTCGCTGCTCAGTGATTTAATTCATTCAGTCTTGATAGTGTGAGCCTAAAAATCAATGGTTTTCCTACTTGAGCAATTGAGCCTAAAGACCTCCTTAATAGTTCTCATTCAATTGCCGCAAATCATGATTTTTCTTTGCTTAAAATAAAAGGAAAATACCGCAAACTAGGTATTTGCATTCGAGGCTGTGAGGGTAATCCGTCACTACATTGCCAAGCTTGTAGTATCGGCCTTGTTGTTTTAAATGCTTGAGTTGTTTCTTGGCAGATCAATTGTGTGGTTATAAATCTTCTAACGGTAACTGGAAGCTTTGTTTGATGATTTGGCTTGGTAAATCAGTCTTTACACTAGTGATGCCATTTTTCTTGGTTAAGTGAGTAGACTGAAATTTACGGTAACTTTCTAGGTCAGGCACCACAACTTTGAGCATTGCATCGCACTCACCCAAAATAATATAGCACTCCATGACTTGAGGAAGTTCTTTCATGGCTTCGATAAAAGTATCGATGGTTTCAGCATCTTGCCCAGTTAACCAAATACGAGAGAACAAAATTAATTGAAAGCCAATCTTTTGTGGATCGACCACGGTGGTGTAATTCTGAATCACACCTGCTTCTTCGAGTAATTTGACCCGACGTAAACAAGAAGAAGGCGAGAGTCCAATTTCCTTGGCTAAGTCATTATTTTGCATGCGGCCATTATTTTGAAGTGCGCGAATGATATTTTTATCAATACGATCTAGTTTAACTAGAATTGACTTAGAAGATGTCTTCATAAAATAGAATATAATTCTAAAAATAATATCTATTATAGAATATTTGATATCCTATTTTAAAGCGATTCAAACATACTAATTTCACTTTCAGGACATAGAAAGGGAAAATTGAAATGTCTGTATTTGCTTTGTTTGCCTTAACGGTAATTCCCCTTATTTTCACACCAGGACCCGATATGCTTTTTATCCTGTCACAAGTGATGGGTAAGGATGCAAAAGCAGGCATGATGGCAACAGTAGGTGTGTGTTCAGGTTACTTGGTTCACTCGATTTTGGTGGCATTGGGTATTGCTGCGATTATCGTGTCATTTCCACTACTCTTTGAAACAATCCGCTGGTTGGGGATTGCTTATATTTTATATTTGGCGACGCATTTGCTACGTTCAGTATTTAGCAGTAAAAAATTAAGTATTGAGAAAAAGTCAGCGTCCAACCCGATTAAAAAAGGCTTTTTTACGGCTTTACTGAACCCGAAAGGAATGTTGATATATTTTGCAATTTTGCCGCAATTTATCGATAAATCAGCGAGTACCGTGAGTCAAGGTTTGATTTTGTCCTTCATTTTTATTGGGCTAATTTTTGTAGTGTATTGTAGTTTGAGTGTGGTCTTTGCACGTATTACACAAAAAACTGAAATTGATGAACGCAAACAAAAGTGGATCGATGGTACATCAGGCGGTTTATTGGCTCTTGCTGCGACGTGGTTAATTGCCAATTAAAAACAGCAAATGTAAATAGAAATAAATGCCTTAACTAAAACCTTCGTGAAAGCGAAGGTTTTTTATATGTGCTGACTTTTGACAGATATTAAGAATGATAAATGGAGAAAAACACGCCAATTAGCTTCAGAAAAGTGAAATCAGCACTAAATTCATTATGCTTCTATCTTAAATGACAAGTTTAGATATGTTGCCGAATGTGTAGAGGGAAAGCTCTATTTCAGAAAGATTGATCGAAAATTGATATTAAATCAGATCTTTTGATGAGCTAAATCAAGTAAAAAAATAATAAAAATCAATGCTTAAAAAATAACTGAATAATGCGTTTTTTTGGATAACTGAACCATTCTTTAAAAAATGTGAACGATAAGTTCAAGGAAATTACGCTTTTTTACAGGTCTTTCGATAATTGTGACTTGACCGAAATGCCGTACACATTGCAAGATAGGGCACCTAAAAAATTTAAAGTGAAGAGTTAATATAACTTTTCTCAACATTTACATTTGCTAAAACAGCCGAGGATTACATGAAGGCTCTTGTTGCTGTAAAACGTGTGGTTGATGCCAACGTTAAAGTTCGCGTTAAGCCGGACAACAGTGGTGTTGACTTAACGAACGTTAAAATGTCAATTAACCCGTTCTGTGAAATCGCAGTGGAAGAAGCGGTTCGTTTAAAAGAAAAAGGAACTGTTTCAGAAATCGTTGTTGTTTCTATTGGTCCTAAAGAAGCTCAAGAACAAATCCGTTCTTCTATGGCGCTTGGTGCAGACCGCGGTATCCTTGTTGAAGCTGACGACAGCCAGTTAGGTGCACTTGAAGTTGCAAAAATCCTAAAAGGTGTTGTAGACGCTGAACAACCTCAATTGATCCTTCTTGGTAAACAAGCAATTGATGATGACTCTAACCAAGTTGGTCAGATGCTTGGCGCGCTTTTAGGTGCTGGCCAAGGTACTTTCGCTTCTGAAGTGAAAGTTGAAGGCGATAAAGTACAAGTGACTCGTGAAATCGATGGTGGTTTACAAACTGTTGAACTTGCACTTCCAGCAATTATTACAACTGACTTACGTTTGAATGAGCCACGTTATGCTGCTCTTCCAAACATTATGAAAGCGCGTAAAAAGCCGCTTGATACTAAGTCACCTGCTGATTATGGCGTTTCACCTGCAACTAAGCTTAAAACTGTTAAAGTTGAAGCTCCTGCAGAACGTAAAGCGGGCGTACAAGTGAAGTCTGTAGACGAGCTTGTAGATAAATTGAAAAACGAAGCGAAAGTGATCTAATACAGAAGGATAAAAATCATGAGTATTTTAGTTATCGCTGAGCACGACAACAAAGCACTTAACGCTGCTACTTTAAACGTTGTTGCTGCGGCGCAAAAAATCGGTGGTGATATCACTGTATTGGTTGCTGGTTCTGGCGCTCAAGCAGTTGCTGATCAGGCAGCTAAAGTTGCGGGCGTAAGCAAAGTTTTACTTGCTGATGACGCTGCTTATGCAAACCAACTGGCTGAAAACGTAGCAAAACTGGTTGCAGAATTAGGTAAAGGCTATAGCCATATCCTTGCTGCTTCTACTACAACGGGCAAAAACATTCTGCCACGCGCTGCTGCACTTCTTGATGTCAGCATGATCACAGACATCATTGCTGTTGAAGGTCCTAAAACTTTCAAACGTCCAATCTATGCAGGCAACGCGATTGCAACTGTAGAGTCTGGCGAGTCTGTTGTAGTTGCGACTGTTCGTGGTACTGCATTTGATGCTGTTGCAAGCGAAGGCGGCTCTGCTGCAGTTGAAGCTGTTGCATCTACTGGTGATGCTGGTATTTCTAAGTTCGTTTCTGAAGAAATCGTGAAATCTGAACGTCCAGAATTAACAGCTGCGCGTATAGTTGTTTCAGGCGGTCGTGGTGTTGGTTCAGGTGAAAACTATCACACTGTACTTGATCCATTAGCGGACAAGCTTGGTGCTGCGCAAGGCGCATCTCGTGCTGCTGTTGATGCTGGTTTCGTACCAAACGATATGCAAGTGGGTCAAACAGGTAAAATCGTTGCTCCTGACTTGTACATCGCTGTAGGTATCTCTGGTGCGATTCAGCACTTGGCAGGTATGAAAGAATCTAAAGTGATCGTTGCGATCAACAAAGATGAAGAAGCGCCAATTAACTCAGTAGCTGATTACTGGTTAGTGGGTGACTTGAACACTGTAGTTCCAGAATTAGTATCTAAAATCTAATTTCTGAACGCAGTTCAAAACGCTCCTAAGCTTATGGTTTAGGGGCGTTTTTTTTGTGTGGAATGAATGCCGTTGTAGATATTCTTGATCATGCTTAATGGGATGAGGGATTCTTAATTTAGTACTTCAAAATTCATCCGAGGTATTTTCTTATTATCAGTCTTAGATACGACTGTAGCATAAGCTAAACGTATGTTGAAACTTAAATGGTAAGTAAGCAGGCGCAATCGCTTGGTAATAGGATGGAGATTAATAAATTATAAAAAATACAAAGATTTAAAATAAAATAATAAAAATTTATCCTTCAAGTTTGAATCTTAAACTTAAAGCAAGCTTAAAGGATTGTATATTTTGTGTTAACATTGCTTTTTTATTGAACTTGCCTTTAGGCGGAGTCTCCCTTTGAAATTTGATTTTCAGTTACCAATCAGTGTATTGGTGCTGATGATCTGTTGTTTACTTTTTCCTGTTTTACAAAGTATCTCTTTTCCTTTATTTGATGGAATGACTGTTACAGCAGTTGAATCGGTCTAAGCATTGTTATTGCTGTTTTTTGCGATTTTTACTTTTTTCTATATTTGACCACTTGAAATGCAAGATGGAAAGAAACAATTTTGGTTGTGGGCTGTTGCATGGTGGTGGTTGCTATTTGGTCGTAGTATTAGTTGGGGGCGTGACTATTTTCCTGATGTGCCTAAACCGTATTTTCGTTTAATTTCGGTATTCATGATTGCACCTGTCGTCTTTATGCTGTTTTCGCCGTATTTACGCCAAGAAATTGCACGTAAGCTAAAAACCTTGGCTTTACCAATTTGGCCATTGGGCTTGGTGATATTGGGCTTACTGATTTCTGATGCAGTTGAGCATAGTCGAAATCTTAGTTTTTTATTTTTGTACGATTTGGCTTATAAAGATTTCATCGAAGAAGTCTATGAATTTCCGCTTATTTTAGGTTTGTATTTAACAGCATACTCATGGATGCAGCAGGATCATGTACCTCAAGAACTAGAGATTATGCAATATCATAAAGAGTGATTTTTATCTGATTTATGCGTCTAAATTTGAAGCTTCGAAAAGAAATTTTTTGAACATTAAACAACCTCTATTCGTAGAGGTTTTTTTCACAGCAAATAAAATCAAAATGCTTAAAATAAATACAAAAAATCATGGTTCTAGTGCAAGATGATTGGCACAAAAATCAGGGTTTTTATGCTATACTGTCCGACTTGATTTTTGATATTGGTTCAGTGTTTTTTGAACTAATTTTTACAGATTTACGATATATAAATGCGGGCAGAATTCTGCTTGTATAACAAGGAGTATGCATGAGCGTATCGGAAATTAGACCGATTGCCATTGAGGATGAACTGAAGAGCTCATATCTCGATTATGCAATGAGCGTGATTGTGTCACGTGCGTTGCCAGATGTCCGAGATGGTCTCAAACCTGTTCACCGTCGTGTGCTTTTTGCAATGCACGAATTGGGCAATGACTACAACAAAGCTTACAAAAAGTCTGCCCGTGTAGTCGGTGACGTCATCGGTAAATATCACCCACATGGTGACTTAGCTGTATACGAAACTATTGTTCGTATGGCTCAAGATTTCAGCTTACGCTATCAATTGGTTGATGGTCAGGGTAACTTCGGTTCTGTCGATGGTGACAGTGCAGCAGCAATGCGTTATACCGAAGTTCGTATGCGTAAATTGACCCACGAACTTTTAGCGGATCTTGAGAAAGATACCGTAGAGTGGGAAGACAACTACGACGGTTCTGAACGTATTCCACAAGTCATGCCAACACGTGTGCCTAACTTGTTGATTAACGGTGTAGCTGGTATTGCTGTAGGTATGGCAACGAACATGGCTCCGCATAATATGACAGAAGTCATTAATGCATGTCTTGCTTATGCCAACGATCCGCACATCAGCATTGAAGGGTTAATGGAACACATTTCTGGTCCAGACTTCCCTACAGGCGGTATCATTTACGGTAAATCTGGCATTGTCGATGCGTACCGTACTGGTAAAGGCCGTTTGCATATCCGTGGTAAATATCACATTGAAGAAGACCAAAAATCGGGCCGTAGCACGATTGTCTTCACTGAAATTCCTTATCAAGTTAACAAAGCAAAAACCATTGAACGTATTGCTGAGTTGGTTAAAGAGAAAAAACTTGAAGGTATTTCTGAACTTCGTGATGAATCAGATAAAGAAGGGATGCGTATTGCAATTGACTTGAAGCGTGGTGAAAACGCCGAAGTGATTGTAAATAACCTATTCCAAAATACCCAATTAGAAAATTCATTCAGCATTAACATGGTCTGCCTCGATAATGGTCAGCCTAAGTTAATGAACTTGAAAGATATTATTGCAGCGTTTATCCGTCACCGTCAGGAAGTGGTTACACGCCGTACCATGTTCGAACTGCGTAAAGCACGTGAACGTGGACATATCTTAGAAGGTTTGACGGTTGCACTCGCAAATATCGATGCGATCATTGAAACCATCAAAACATCTGCAAATCCAAGCGAAGCGCGCGAACGTTTACAAGCGGGCGAGTGGGCAGGCGGTGGTGTTGTTGCATTGCTTGAAAAAGCGGGTGCGGTATCTGTCCGTCCAGATGAAATTGAAGGCGAAGATCCAGCACGTCCATTTGGTTTAACAGGTGATATTTATCGTCTGTCTCCAACCCAAGTAGGTGCGATCTTAGAACTTCGTTTACATCGCTTAACCGGTCTAGAACAAGACAAGTTACAAGCTGAATATACAGAAATTCTTGGTCAAATTGCTGAATACACGGCAATTTTGAACGATTTCAACTTATTGATGAACGTGATTAAAGAAGAATTGGCTTTAATCCTTCAACAATATGGCGATGCACGTCGTACCGATATCGTGGAATCACGTATCGACTTCTCTCGTGAAGATTTAATCCCTGGAGAGCAAATGGTACTAACTGTTTCTAAATCAGGCTATGCAAAAACTCAACCATTGTCAGACTACGCTGCACAGCGTCGTGGTGGACGTGGTAAGTCTGCAACTTCAATGAAAGAAGATGATTACATCCAGCATTTGATCGTGACTTCAAACCACGCAACAGTGCTTTGCTTTACCAATGTAGGTAAAGTTTATCGTCTGAAAGTCTATGAAGTACCTCAAGCATCTCGTGGTGCGAAAGGTCGTCCAATGGTGAACTTATTGCCATTAGATGAAAACGAAACCATCACCGCTATTTTACCTGTGGTTGATGCGCCGAAGAAATTTAAAGAACGTTTGGCTGACTTTAAAGCATTTGTAAAAGCCAATTGTGCGCAGTTACAAACCAATGAAGTGATTAACAGTCATTTTGCTGGCTTAGAAGCAGCACTTGCTGAGACTGAAGATGGTGCAGATGATTTATCTGATGCACTTCGTATTCAGTTGAAACAATTGGGTCTAGAGTTGTCTACGACTGATCTTGATGATGAAATCATCAATGACTTTGCACAGCAAGCGGAAGCTGTTCGTAAAAACTTCTACGTATTTATGGCAACAGAATACGGTACGATTAAACGTGTTGAGTTAGAACAATTCTCGAATGTTCGTTCAAACGGTCTACGTGCGATTGAACTCAATGGTGATGACACCTTAATTGGTGTTGCCATTACTGATGGCGAACAACAAATCATGTTGTTCTCAAACGAAGGTAAAGCCATTCGTTTTGCAGAAACTGACGTGCGTTCAATGGGGCGTTCTGCAAAAGGTGTTCGTGGTATGCGCGTGACCATTGGTGCGGCTGCTCAAGCTGAAGATGCTGAAGATGCGGATGTAGAATCGGATGATGAAGATACGTCTGATTCAGCTCTCATTAGCCGTATTGTGTCATTGGTGGTTGTTCCTGAAACTGGTGAGGTACTTTGTGCTTCAGCTAATGGTTATGGTAAGCGTACACCCGTAGATGACTTCCCAACCAAGAAACGTGGCGGTAAAGGTGTTATTGCAATCAAAACATCTGAACGTAACGGTGAACTTGTTGGTGCGGTAGCGATTGATGCGTCTAAAGAGCTGATGTTAATTTCAGATGGTGGTACGCTGGTTCGTACACGTGCATCTGAAGTGGCACAAACAGGTCGTAATGCTCAAGGTGTTCGTTTGATCCGTTTAGGTGAAAGCGAAATCTTAGTCGGTGTTGTGGCGATCGAAGCAGTTGAAGAAGACGAAACTTTTGAAGAAGTGGAAGCAATCGAAACTGAGCAGCTTGTCGATGACTCAACGATTATTGATCAAAATGACAATGAATCAGGTCTCAATGAGCCTGAAGAAGACTAATTGAAGATTGAGAAAAGAGGGCGCTACGGCGTCCTTTTTTATAGACAGATAATTTTAGATTGATGAGTACAATATGAAATTAAAATATTTTGCAATGGCTTCACTTATTGGGCTGGGCGGCTGTGACCAAATAGGTCAAAAAGCCTTAAATGCAATACCAGACCCAAGTGCTGAACAGACTGAAGTTGCCCAAGCTGCCTATGATCAATTACGTGAAGGCAATTTTGAAAAGCTGTACACCTACTTTGAACCAGAACTCAAAGCCAAGTTTGAACAGAATGAAAAAGAGCTGCGTAAATTTGCACGGGGTATTCCGAAACAAGATTACTCACGCAAAAATATAGTGGCTAAGCACATTGAAAAATCGACTGAAAAACCGTCTTTATATACGGTCACTTATGAGTACGGTTATACCAATAAAAACCTTGTACAGTATGATGTAAGTTTTGATAAGCCGGCAGGAAGTAACAAAATTCGAGATTTTAATATTTCAGTTTTTGGTGAAAAAAATAAATAAAGTTTGGTAAAAAATAAAACAAAGCTGTAAAAAAGGACGCCGAAGCGTCCTTTTTTATGACATAAAATTAAGCGGCATCTTTTAGATTAGCAGCATAATTTTTTTGTTTTTCAGTATCAAATTGGCCTTCCCATTTACTGATCACCAGTACCGCAAGCGCGTTACCAATCACATTCAGTACAGTACGTGCCATATCTAAAATACGGTCAATACCAGCAATGAATGCCAGACCTTCAAGTGGAATACCGACACTGCCAAGAGTCGCCAGCAAGACCACGAAAGAAACGCCTGGTACACCTGCAATCCCTTTAGAGGTAATCATCAAGGTCAGTACCAGAATCACTTGTTGGGTGATTGTCAGATCAATCCCGTAAAGCTGAGCAATAAAGATAGCCGCAATACTTTGATATAGGGTCGAACCATCGAGGTTAAATGAATAGCCAATTGGAATTACGAAACTGGTAATCGGTTTCGGAGCACCATAAGCTTCCATTTTTTCCATAATACGGGGGAGGACAGTTTCAGAACTTGCAGTTGAATAGGCGAGAATCAATTCATCTTTTAGAATCTTGATAATGGCCCAAACACTGAAGCCACAGAATTTAGCAACTGCACCTAATACAATGAAAATAAAGAAGAAGATTGCACCATAAACTAAAACTGCGAGTTTAAGCAGTGGCACAAGTGAGCTGAAGCCGAAATTCGCAACAGTTGCAGCAATCAAGCCGAATACACCAATAGGTGCAAACATCATGATCATGTGCGTAACTTTAAACATCGTTTCAGAAACAGCGGTCAACACTTTAATTAAAGGTTGTTTTACTTCCTGATCAAGCGCACCTAAACCTACACCAAACATCACAGAGAAAAAGATGATTGGGAGCATTTGACCACTAGTCAAAGCTGCAAAAAAGTTAGATGGAATAAGTGAAAGTATTGTTTGAATCAAACCATGAGAATGTTCACTGACTTCATGTGTTGTTTCTTGATACTTTGAAATATCGACTTGCGTTAATGCAGACATATCAATGCCGGCACCAGGTTGGAATACGTTGGCTGCAACTAAACCGACTAAAATAGCAACGGTGGTAATGATTTCAAAATAAATAATTGTTTTGAAACCTAGTTTACCTAAGTTACTACCGTGACTTGTATTGGCAATACCTAAAATAAGCATCGACACAACAAGCGGAATAACGATCATCTTAATGAGGTTAATAAAAATTGAACCCAAAGGAGTCAAAAAGTTATTAACTAAAGCATCACGATATTCAGGAGAATAGTGTAGGAAAGCACCAACAAGTATACCTAGAATGAGAGCAATCACGATTTGCCAGGCAAGGCTCACCTTAATCTTTTTCATACATCAGCTCTTATGTCAGATTTGGGAGAAAAAAGCCCACAGTCATCCACGAACAAAAGTTGCAGACAGACTGAGTCCGCCATGACAAAAAGTTCTGAATAATTTGGGAGATAAATACGACAATATTTTGCAGTTTATATGAGAATACAGCCAACGATTTTGATCAAAACCAAACTGTTTGATCGATAAATTATCATTTTTAGTTGTATAAACGATTTGATTATTAAGTTTAATTTATAAAACGAATAAAATTGAGTTATTAATAAACACTTCACAAAATCTCTGATTTACCTAGAAAGATCGAAAAAACTAAATGTGAGCCTGTATTTTTCATTTTTATATAGAAGTTTGCTTTATACTTGTGAAGCAGATAAATCAGTGAAAATTCTATAAATCACACAGATTATCCGAAATAAATTTTAACTTTATATATTTTAATAATAAGCAGAGGGCTTGTACGGTGTTGAAAAAATTAGTCGTCATCATCGCTTTAATCTTACCTATAACGGCTTGTGAAAAAATTGGCGATTTCTTGATTGCAAAATTCGAATCAAGCCTACCAAGTGAGACAAGCTCCCAGCGTACCAAGTCAGAAAAATTATTCGCAGCACTACACCAACCCCATCAAGACAGCTTTTTGGCATTGGTTGAAGAAAATGTTCGTGATGCGATGCTAGCAGATCCAGAGCTGTTTTCACGTATGAAAAAGTTGATTCCTGTAGGTCAACCTAGCGCTGAAGCGGAAGTGATTCAGCGAATGGCAAATACTCGGCTGGGAGAAGGTAAGACCACAACAATTGTGTATAAATATGATTATCCGCAAAAAGAACTGTATATGAGTGTGGTCTTTGCAGGTCATGATGGGGACGATAAAGTGAAAGGATTCTGGCTTGAAAACGCTGCAGAAAAAGAATCTGATGATTTGGTTACTGAGATCACCTTAGATGCAGATGATTTTAATATTCAAGTGGATGAAGCATCGACTGTGACGCTAACAGCATACAGTTAATAGGTGGCAGAAAGCATTAAAATTTCAGACATGATTATATACAAAGCGTTCGAGTCTATGATGAATAGGTTTGAACGCATTTCGCTTGAGACCAGACATGTCTTACAGCACAAACAGTTTTATCTTTTGGCAAACTTTAAACGCCAGACAGCAAGACATAAAAAAATCAGTCCAATACTTGTGAGGTAAAGCAGTTTTGGGATGACGATTACTGTAGGCACACCCATCTGATTGAGTTGAAGGAACATTTGAATGCCTTGGGTCGAAGGTAATGCTTGAGCGAGTATTTGCATCCATTTAGGCATAGCTGCATGTGGCCATGCCGTTCCCGAAAGTAGAAATAGCGGAATAGAACTAAAAACGATGACATGTCCTGCACGTTCTGGCAGGTCAAGAAAAGTTGCGAGATAGAGGGTCATCGCAATAATACAACTGAGGAAGATGGGTACAGCAATGAACATGCCCCACAAATTTCCACCCCGTGGATAGTCATTCAGCCAAAAGGTAAAACCAAATAAATAGAAGCACCCCAAAGTTCCAATGGTCAAAATACACAAGAAAATGCCAGCTAATTGTGTATAGCTTGGACGCCATGTGGTGTTTTGTCGATAGGTCGCAATAAGCATGCACAGACCCAATAAAATCGTCTGATGAATAATTAAGGGAGCAACCGCTGGGAAAATATAGCTGCCATAGCCTGAAAGTGGATTAAATAATGGAATCTTATGAATCGACAAAGCGGGGCTAAAATCAGATATGTTCTGGAATTTTTCTGCATATTCGACGAGGGCATTTTCCATAGAACTGGCTAAACCTAAGCCAATTTTTTGAGTCTTTAGAAAGTTTGCAGCACTGAGATATAAACCAATTCCACCGGTTTCACCACGGCGAATGCTATTTGAAAGATTACTCGGCAACAGTAAAATCCCGTCAGCTTGCTGACTTCTGAGCATATTTTCAGCCTCAGCAAAATTACCAGTCACAGCTTGAATTTCTACATTGGGACTATTGGCTACAGCACCAATAATCGTATTGGTGAGTATGCTTTGTTCCTCATCCACCACAATGATAGGGAGCGATTCTGCGTGTTCCGCTTGATAGGCAATGGGATAAAAAAAACTGTAAAGAAAAACAGAAAGCACTAAGGTGGTAAAAATCGAACTGTGCTTCACAATATCTTTAAATGTTTGAATATAGTGTCTGAGCAAAGCTGTTATAAATAACGCGATTTTATTCATATGCTTTGTTCCTTCAGTACTTTACGTAAAAAGAAGCTGGCGAGAACCAAATAGAACAGACAGTAAATGATCAGGGTGACAAGCGGTGTGATTGAAATTGAGATTGGGCTACCAATGACCCATTGTTCTGTTTGTAATTTGGCATAAGGCGTATAGGGAATAATATTAGCCCAGAATTTTGTAAACATCGGCGCGTTATTCAGCGGCAATGTTACCCCTGCAAAACTCAGTGATGAGCCACCATATACCGCAATAAAACCAAAAGATTTGGTGAGATCACGTGTCGCCAAAACTACAGTAGAACTGATAAAGGCATAGGCTGTATAAAAAAACAATTGCCCGAGCAAAATTAGCAGTAATGAACCCTGAACAAACCACCCTCGAAACACGATTAGCCAGAACATCCACGCCCATGTCCAAGCGGTAAAAATGAAAACATAACTGAGATTTTTAGCGATTAAAGCTTGAAAGACAGAAGTCGGTTTCACCCATTGATTTACAGTGCCATATTTGATTTCTTGACCGACTGAAAATGCGACACAGCAACACAGTAATAAATGCAGAATCGCAGGAATCATGTACGGCTCTAAATAGAACTCATAATTTAAACCTGGATTATATAAAGGTGAAATTTTGACATTGGGTGTCGGTGCATCGAGGTAGGGAATTGTATTTTCTAAATACTGATGACCACTAAAATCGGCCATGGCTTGCAATGTACTTAGCAGCATGGCTGATGAAATACTATTGCCGACACTAAAATAGCTTTGGTTATAGGCAATGCTGACTTCTGCATCTTTTGCTTGAACCAGTCGTTGCTCTGCACCAGCAGGAATATGAATATAGCCCCAAATTTGAGTCTGATTTAAAAGCTTTTCAGCATCATCCATACTGGGTGTAATGGTGGCTACTTTTAAGGTATGGTTCAGCTGCGCAAAATGAGTAATGTTACGGCTTAAACTGCTTTGATCTTGGTCTATGATCGCGATGGGTAAATGATCTGGTTTGCCTTGAGCAAACATATTGGTAAAGAGCAAAATCACAAGGGCAGGGGCAAGTGTGACCATACACAAGTCCCATTTATGCTGCATCAAATAGCGAAACTCACGCAGAATGCCCCTAAACATTATTTACGCTCTTCAATTTTAAACAAAACGCTCATACCCACTTTTAAGTCAGCAATCGGCTGAGCGGGTTTCAGTTGGACTTTAAAACTACGAATGTCATAGCCGCCCGTTTGTCGCGTGGTTTTGATTGTTGCAAATTCACCTTCGGCTTCGATGTGATCAATTTTAAACTCGGCAGATTTGTTTAGCGCCGGTATAAATCCTTGCATGGTCTTGAGTTGATACACTTGAGCATACTGGTCTTCACGGACATTTAAGCTAATCCATAAGCTATCATCTTGAATCAGGCTTACAACGGGCACACCCATCGCAACTAATTCTGAAACTTTGCCATAGGTTTTTGAAATGGTGCCATTGGACGGTGCAAACAATTTGGTTTCAGCCTCAAGTGCATTTGCTTCGGCCAACGCGGCTTGCGCAATCTTGACTTGGGCATCTGCCGAGCTTTGTTGTTGCGGTGTACTGCCACGTTTTGCACGCGCATATTGTTGATAAGACGCTTCTGTCATTTGTGCAGCAGACACTGCGGCAGCTTGCATTTCATCACGGCGTTGTCGTGAAATGACACCTTCTTTATAGAGGTTTTGACCACGTTGGTAGGTGGTTTGCGCCAATTGTTGCTGTGCTTTTAGACTTTGCCAATTGGCATACAAACTATCAATATTTTCTTGTTGAGAGCCGCGTTCAGCTGTGGATTGCAGTGCTTGCGCAGATTGGAGTGCAGCTAAAGCCTGTTGTTTTTTTGCATCGACTTCAGGGCTGGTTAAACGAACCAGTGCTTGACCTGCTTGTACTTTTTCACCGTCATGCACAAATAATTCTTCGATACGGCTAGGTACTTTGGTACTAATGTGGATGGTTTCAGCCTCAACTCGACCTTGTAATTCAACCTGTTTGGGCTGATAACTTTTCCATAAGCCAAATGCAATCAATGCCAAAAGCAGAATCAAGACAATGCCAATCCCGAACTTGATCAATGCAGCTTTATTGCGACTTTGCACAGAGCTATTTTTCGTCTCTCCATCGGTATTAGTCGCCACTTTTTCTTGAGTATCGTCAGCAGTATTTGCTGTAGATGAAACGTCTGAACTCGAGACATTGGATTGGGATGTTTCACCTTTCGCAGAGGCATCTTCTTGGTGATCAGTTGGTTCCTGATTCATATGTTTTCCCCTCGGCTAAGCTTAGCGAATATAGTCGGTGTGTGATTGATTGATATAGCTTTGGAACTGGTCAATGCTCCCGTGACTTTGTAGCAGTGTTGCGAGTGACATCACGTATTTATAAGCATTCAGCGCCATTTCACTTTGTAGCCCACTCAGTGCATTTTGTGCATCAATGACTTGTGTGGCTGTTCCCATATCTTCCTTAAATGAAAGCTGTTGGATTCTTAAATTTTCTTG
The DNA here is from genome assembly GCF_013420765.1 of Acinetobacter sp. YH01009. NCBI lineage: Bacteria > Pseudomonadati > Pseudomonadota > Gammaproteobacteria > Moraxellales > Moraxellaceae > Acinetobacter > Acinetobacter sp. YH01009. Next base: position 59,420 of record NZ_VOYE01000011.1, read on the forward strand.
AGCAGCTTTTAGGTTTTGCTGCAACAACAGGTGACTTTGTTGAGCGCTGGTGACTTCATTAAATGAGCTATAAATCAGGCTTTCAATTTCTTGTTTGGTACGCTCAGTCATTAACTCAGATGCATAGCGTTGAAGTTCGGCAGCTTGTACGGATTTGTTTTTATCAATACCTGAAAATAAGTTGTAGCGAGCGGCAACACCAACAATCCAGTTTTGTTTATCGTCGAGACTATATTCGCCAAATGCAAAGACGTTGGGTTTTTTTGCTGCGCTTTGGGCTTTCACATTAGCACCAGCCAATTGACTGTCCAATTGCATTTTACGCACCAAACTAGACTGATCCTGATAACTTTTCAGCAAGGCGGTTATATTTTGATTGTGTTGCTGATTAATAAATAATGGCGTTGAAAGATCAGTAATTTGGCTGCTTTGCATTAAGTTGTTTAACTTAAATAAGCTAGAGCGAAGATTCGCTTCAGTATTTTGAAAAGTTCTGAGTGCATTATTCTTCGCCACTTCAAATTGCATACGCTGGCCTTTGCTAATAAAACCCTGTTGTTCCATTTTGAGCGCATTGGCATAGTGTTGTTGCATCGCATTTAAATTGAAGCGGCTGCTTTCGACTAATTTTTTTTGTAATTGAGCATTGAAGTAGGCTTGGATTAATTCAAAACGTTGCACATCTTGTTGTTGTTCACTGCTTATCGCGCTGCGTTTGGCTTGGATATTGGCAATTTCCTTGGCGCTAGACGTTAACCCACCGGTATACAGCGGCATCATTACGGAAACGGTAGGGCGGATCACTTGATCATCTAAGACCACTTGGGAAGAATCTGGAATTAATCTGACACCATCACGGATTGGCTGTTGCAGACTGTCTTTTAATGGGTCTGCCAAATCACTCGGTAAGCTTTCATCAATTTTATTATTAATGCCATTACTCAGCGTTTGTTCTAAGTTGTTTTTTAAGGCGCCGAGAGGAATATCGAGTTCATTATGAAAGGCATAGGCACGGACGTTTAAATCCACACGAGGTAAACCAAGGCCTTTAATGGCCTGAGCTTGAAGTTCGGCAGATTGTTGTAGCGCTTGGTTGGCCTGAGTACTATACGAGCTGGTGAGTAGACTTTGTTCTGCTTGGCTATAACTGATACTTTGCGCAAGTACGGTGGGGCTAAAAAAGCCACTGAAACAACCAAGGCCAAGCAGTAAACCTGAACGAAATGTATGTTTAATTTTTATAGAATAATCTGTTCGAGGTAAAGGCATAAAAATACACTCACAGCTAGGATGGGTTCATTATAGTCATTGTGATGAAGTTGGGTAAATTCACTAAGTTGTTGTATTGTTTCATATACATATGTAAATAAATTTTATCTTTGCAGCGCACATCATTTTTCGCACATCAAGACCTTAAATTAGCATCAATTCAAGGGATAAAAAATATCAGTAAATCTAATAATTTGAATTAAGAAGAATTAATTTTGATCTTTATTGAAAATTTGACTTCAAATGTCAGACAGCATTGGAATATTTTCAGCTTTAACTACTGCAAGCACGCGTCAGATATGGTTAAATGCCATCATTTTATTGTGTTTCACTTTGAAAGGAAAACTCATGCGCGCGTACAACTTCTGTGCTGGTCCTGCTGCATTACCCACTGCCGTTTTAGAAAAAGCTCAAGCTGAAATGCTTGACTGGCAAGGCAAAGGCCTTTCGATCATGGAAATGAGCCACCGTAGTAAAGACTATGTCGCTGTGGCAGAGAAAGCAGAAGCTGATCTTCGTAAGCTGATGAATATTCCAGACAACTATAAAGTGTTATTCCTTCAAGGTGGCGCATCACTTCAATTCTCTGCGATCCCATTAAACCTATTGGGTAAAAACAGCAAAGCAGACTATATCCACACTGGTATTTGGTCTGAAAAAGCGTTGAAAGAAGCACAGCGTTATGGCGACATTAATGTTGTTGAAGCGGGTACCACCATTGACGGTAAACTTGCGATTACTGATCAAAGCACCTGGAACTTATCTGATGATGCGGCTTATGTGCATTATGCAGATAATGAAACTATTGGTGGTCTTCAGTTTGCCAACATTCCTGAAACGGACAAACCATTGGTTGCCGATTTTTCATCGAGCATTTTATCTGCACCATTAGACGTATCTAAGTTCGGTTTAATCTATGCAGGTGCTCAGAAAAATATTGGTCCTGCTGGTTTAACTTTGGTGATTATTCGTGATGATTTATTGGATCAAGCGAAAGCAGATATTCCAAGTATCTTGAAATATTCAGCTCAAGCGAAAAATGGTTCAATGGTGAATACACCTTCAACTTATGCATGGTACTTATCTGGCCTCGTTTTTGAATGGTTACTTGAGCAGGGCGGTGTAGACGCAATTTATAAAGCGAATATGGCAAAAGCTGAATTACTTTATGGTTATATTGATTCAAGCGATTTCTATGCAAATCCAATTGCAAAAGAATTCCGTTCAATCATGAACGTACCATTTACTTTGGCGAATCCAGAATTGGAAAAACAATTCTTGAAAGAAGCTGAAGAAAACCACTTGCTGAATTTAGCTGGTCACCGTTCAGTGGGTGGTATGCGTGCAAGTATTTATAATGCTGTTCCGCTAGAAGGCGTTCAAGCACTGGTTAACTTTATGGATGACTTTGCAAAACGCAACGCATAATCCTAAAGGCATAAAAAAACCGGCAAATGCCGGTTTTTTTTATTGAATAGATTAAAAAATAAAAGTATGTAACACGTATGCACAAATCAGCATACCTAACATAAAAAATAAGCAGGACATTGGCTCGATTTGATATCGAGATTCCATGTGATGGTCAACTTGCGATAAGTTTTCTTCTTGCACGACTTTCATAGATATTCTTTCCGATCTATTTATCGTTAATTACTATTTCTTAAACGCATTTTTAACATAATTATTTGATTAAATAAAGTACTATCTACCATAAACTTACTAAACTATTTATTTTATTTAAAAATAAGCAACTAAATTGCTAAATTTAGTTTCATAAATTTCCTATCTTATTTATTTATATTAGATTTTTATATTTTATCTTTTGCAGATAGATTTATTTTTTGGCATTATTTTGAATTTAATATTGTGGGTAAGTTATTTTAATTTGAATTTAAAAGTAGAATAAATCGACCAGCTTGTGGATAAAAAATATTCAATTATTTAAATATGCAGTGAATACACATGATTAGTGAGAAATAAAAAAACCACACTGAGGCGGCTTTTTTTATTTCTAAGTTCCTCAAAAGCAGTAGCTTATAACCATGCCTGGGTATCATCTGCAACAGCAGAACCATGAATGACATGCATAATCATCGAATGGGCGATACTGCCTTTGAAAGGAATTTCAGGTAATGCATCAAATTTAAAGAAAGCTGCATCACTGATTTCTTCTTCTTCTTGTAATTGAAGTTCACCAGCAGCATATTCTGCTTTAAAGGCGATCATTAAATTACTTGGGAAGGGCCAAGGTTGGCTGGCTAAGTATTGAATATTTTTGACCTTTAAACCCACTTCTTCTTCAGTTTCACGACGAACCGCTTCTTCTAAAGTTTCACCGACTTCAACAAAACCCGCGATCAGTCCATACATGGCACGGACATTTTTTGCATTTTTTGCCAATAAGATTTCATCTTCACCACGGGTAATGACGGTAATGACACAAGGATTGACACGAGGGTATTGGTGATAACCGCAAGTGGGACAAACCATGGCGTATTCTGTGGCATGGACTTGAGTTGCTGTGCCGCAGTGGCTACAAAATTTATGATTACGACGCCATTCTAAGAGTTGAATAGCACGGCTGGCTTGTTCAAATTGTTGAACATTCCACAATTGTAGAAGCTGGCGAATAGGGATGAGTTGTAAGCCATCAGGAATAGGCTCATTTTCAAGTAGGTCACGGGCAATCACTCGATCACCCGTGCCAATATTTAAATCACTTGCGAGTTGTTCAACTTCGGGAAGTTGAAAGTTTTCATCGACTAGCAATTGCTGTTGTTTGAAGATATACGCAAGTGATAATTTAGACATTAGGCCGCTGCTGATTTCAGTTTTTCGCTACTGTCCAATGCTACCTTAAACATGCCCTGTAAAACAGGTTGTTTGTTCTTTAAATTGTCAATCAACATATCTGCGCTTGCCAATGAATCTAATGCTTGATTCACTTCATTTGCTTCAATGGCTGTTGACGATTCAACTCGTTTCAAAATGAATTGAGCTGTTGAGTTCAGTGCATTTTGAGCCGCATCTGCATTGAGGAACAACATTGCACCACCAATTTCGCGGAATTGAGTTGCAGTCGCTTCAAGTTGTGTCAAATCTTGGTTTTGTAAATACTGAACCAAAGATTGGCTAGCAGCATCAATTAAAACCTTGGTCTCATTTAACAGAGCAGCGTGTGCTTCATCTAAACGGTCGAGTGAAATATTCATATTATTCACACGAAGTTGTAAGCGGCTAGAAGTGTGATGACGCTCAAGCACACCAATCGAGTTCATGGCAGACAAGATATTGTTCATCAACTGCTGGGCAAAGCTTTCATCTTGTAAAATCTCAGCATTACCTAATGACGCAGCTTGACGCGACAGGTCGTTATACGCTTCATTTAAGTTCAAGACTTTGAAAATATTTGCCAATTCGTTCAATTTCGCTTGAAGTTCTTGGGTTTTTTCAGGCGTCATATTTTGATAATTAAATTCAATATCATTACGAATTTGCGTCATTTCAGTCGTAACCAATTCACCAATGGTATGCATGGTTTCGAAGTCAGGACCATATAAATGACGACTGAAAACTTGCAATTGGGTGTCGGTAAGAAGGTCTTCACCGATATTTAACTTGCCACGAATATGATGAGAAATGTCATCTTCTTGGCTAATGCTTAGACTTAAGACATTGGCTAAATCAGAAATGGATGCTTTAAAGCGCTCAGTTCCTGCAAAATATTGAGCCATATTGCGTTCAATGCTTACCAAGGTACGTAAACGAGCATCGGTAATTAAGATTTGATCAATTTGATTAAACGCAACAAAAACCAATTTCCAGTATTGTTTGCTTGGATGTTTGTCTGAAAGACCTGCTAAATACGTACCGACCAATTTAATCGCTTGCAAATCCAGCTCAGTTTCTTCTTGTTTAATCAATTTATTCAACGCCAACTTATACAGACGGTGAACGTATTTTGATTTTTCAAGTGCAGGAGCTTGAGGTAAGTCAAAGTCAGGAGTAATACAATCGAGTAGGGACTCAATGTGTTGGCCTTCCGACGTTAGAGGTTTACCCAAAGACAGTTCTAGACGATTAAGACTGTCCAGCAGGAACTGTGGAATTTTAACTTCACGTAGGCAGATAAATTCGATATAGCGTTTCAGCATGGTCGTGCCTTCGCTCAGTGCGATGACCTCTTGAGTGTTAATTTGCGCAGGATTCCCCATGATCTTGCGCATTAACTCTGCTGAATATTGAGCGATTTTTGCCAAACTTGGCATATCAACTAAAGCTAGTACTTGAGCACATTGTTCAAATTGAATCAGTGCATCATCAATCCCGAAAGGTAAAGTTTGATCTTCAACTAAGGTGCTGACTGCTGATTCGACTAACTTGATTGAGTTATCAACCTCATTTTTTATTATCAGCAAAGCCGTTGGATCAAAATGGATAGAGGTTTGGTAAGACATGTATCTGCACCTTTCCTAGATGTTTTATCTTGTTTATTAACCGCCCCTTAAGGCGGTCCATGTTTATGGTTTTACTATAGCGTATGTAAGAATTGTTTATATACAAAAAGTAACACGAAATTTAGATTTTATTTCGCAAAAAGGCAAGGTGTACCATGTTTTTCTTCAAATTGTTTGACCCATGTCTCATGGGCTTCAAGTTCATCGGCTGAAGGTAAAATCACTGGTAATTCTATTTCAACAGCGGCGCGGGTTTGCGAACCATCTTCATTTTGCGAGTGGGTCAGTGCATCGATATCAAAGGATACCTGACCACCCGTCATTGCTAGGTATACGTCAGACAGAATTTCCGCATCGAGTAAGGCACCATGGAAGGTACGGTCACGTTGTGGAATTTCGTAACGACGCACTAATGCATCGAGTGAGTTTTTCTGGCCTGGATGCTTGGCTTTGGCCATAGCCAAGGTATCGGTGACTTCGCAAACTTCAGATAAGGCCACAAAACCGGCACGTTTGAACTCCATATCAAGGAAGTTCATATCGAAGGTTGCGTTATGCGCAATGATTTCTGCGCCTTTTAGATAGTCAAATAAGACATCAGCAATTTCAGCATACAGTGGTTTGTCTTTTAGAAAGTCATCACTGATTCCGTGAATATTTTCAGATTCACCGACAGGTTTTTGCGGGTTGATATAAATATGAATTGAGCTACCGGTCAGTTTGCGGTTAATCATTTCCACTGCACCGACTTCAATAATACGGTCGCCATCTTGGAAATAGAAACCTGTGGTTTCCGTATCCAAAATTAATTGTCGTGGGCCAGATACATCAACTGTTGCTGGTGTAATGAAAATCATTGGATGGATTTCAGCAGCTTGTTTATACTGTGTAGGAGCAGCTTCATTCAACGTTGAAGCAGTGTCAGTTGTTTGTTGTTCTATCGCAATGTCATCAATCTGCTCTGCGTCAATAGTTTTCTCAGCAGAGATTTCTTCTGCTTCATCCTCGCTATCAGCAAATTCAAGTCCAAACGGATCATTTAATAGCCAGTCAGGTTCAGCTTTTTTTTTAGGTGCTTCAGCTGTAGATGCTGCTTGTTTGATGCGTTCGAGGGTTTTTTCTGCGCCTAGATTGGCCAATTGATCAGCCATTTCATTTCCCGGATGGCCTGCATGCCCTTTAATCCAGTTCCATTCAATTTCCCGACCCTGACAAGTTGTATCCAGTAATTTCCACAGATCAGGATTTTTAACATCTTTCCAGTTTTTCTTTTTCCAACCATGTATCCACTCGGTAATGCCTTGTTTGACATAGTTAGAGTCTGTCCAAATAATCAGTTTTGCATCGGACGGACAGTGTTGAATGCCTTCAATTGCAGCAGTCAATTCCATACGGTTATTGGTGGTTTCAGCTTCGCCGCCGCAGAGTTTTTCTTCTCCAGTTTCACGGATGATATAGGCCCCCCAACCTCCTAAGCCAGGGTTGCCTTTACATGCACCATCAACATAAAGCGTGATTGTTTGAGACATAAATCAAATCCGGAGAAAAACAAGCATTCAGAACCGTATATTGTATAACGCAAATGACAGAGAGAAATCCATTTCTGGCGATTTTTTTAATTTCTTGTAACATTTATACTGAAATAGCGTTAAATTAACGCCTTGTGTCTGTGTTCTGCTTCACTACAATGGCATATCTAAAAAATAAATTTTATATGAGTTGTCTGGATTTTTTTATGTATAAATCAACTGCGACTGTCTGGCAGCCTACGTTACCACAAATTTTTAAATTTACAGTCTTGGGTTCTGCGCTCGCAGCTCTTGGTCTGACGGGCTGTTCTTCATCGCAAACGACTAAGCAGAACTCAGCAAGTAAACAAGTTGGCTCAAACTTTCTCGATGCCAATAGTTTAGATTCACTCGAAGATTTACTTTCTGCAACAGACATGCGTGCCGTAGAAGGCGATCGCCTTTTAGTACTGAAGCATGGTGATGTCTGGAAGCGTATGACTGTGGGTTTCAAAATGGATTTGAACCACTGGGATACGCGAATTGAAGCGCAGCGTGGTTGGTTTATTTCACGTCAACCATATATTGATCGTTTAAGTGCGCGTGCGTCCCGTTATTTATATCACACGGTTAAAGAAGCAGAACGTCGTGGTTTGCCGACTGAGTTGGCGTTATTACCAGTGATTGAAAGTTCTTATGACCCAGCAGCAACCTCAAGTGCAGCCGCAGCGGGCTTATGGCAATTTATTCCAAGTACTGGACGTATTTACGGCTTAAAACAAACCTCAATGTATGATGGTCGTCGTGACGTAGTGGAATCAACGCGTGCAGCTTATGAGTTTTTAGGTGCGCTACATAACCAGTTCGGTTCGTGGGAATTGGCTTTGGCTGCATATAATGCAGGGCCGGGCCGCATTCAACAGGCGATTAACCGTAACCGTGCGGCAGGTTTGCCAACGGATTATTGGTCGCTAAAACTGCCCCAAGAAACCATGAACTATGTCCCACGTTTCTTGGCTGTTGCTCAAATTATTAAAAATCCAAGTGCCTATGGCGTAAGTTTGCCACCAATTGCCAACCGTCCACACTTTCGTGAAGTGGCTGTAGGGCCTGCAAATTTAAATGAAATTGCATCTATTACCGGTTTAAGCCGTGCAGAACTCTATGCACTAAACCCTGGTCATCGTGGCGATGTGATTGATAGCAGCAGCCCAATGCGGATTTTAATTCCTGCGGATGTGAGTCCATCAGTTGATGCACGTTTGAAAAAATTACAATCAGGTGGTTCATCAGGTTATTGGGCAAGTAATTCAACTTATAACTTACCAAAAAATAATGTTGAAATAACACCGTCACGTGTTACTCCGCCGGAATTAAATAGTAAAACTATTCAGCCCGCTAAAGTGACGCCACCTACGCTTAAAACACAGCCGACAGTGACAGCTTCTGCCAAACCACCTGTAGTCGCTACAACGGTAACGCCGAGTGTTCCATCAGGAACGAAAGGCAAAACGCCAATAGGATCATCTGCTTTGGCTGCATTTGCATCGAATAGTGATATTCCAAGTGCGCCGCGTATTCCAGTCGCTGTAACACCTTCGACGCCTGTGAAAGCCGTATCTGTCGAGCCACCACTCAGCGCAAATGAGCGTGAGCAAATCATGGCGGCTATTAAAGCTGAAGGTGAGACCAAAACAGTCGATGAGGTATTAAAACCAGTAGCGACTAAAGCAGAACAAGAAGAAGTCGTTCAGGAAATTAAAGCTATTGCGCCGAAAGGCACTGAAATTGTCGATCCTTATGATGGCAAGATTAAGTTGACTGCGATTCAGACCAGTCAGTCAATTGCAGACCAACAAGGTAAAGAACTGACGAAAGGGTTCTCTTACCCGAAAAGCGTGGCTGAAAATACAGGTGCAGATTCCGAAGAAGCCAAACGCAACCAAGGTAAAAATGTCATTCGTACAGATTCTGAAATTGTAGTTGTACCACCTAAAGGTAAACGCAGTACTTATACAGTTTTGGCGGGCGACACATTAGCGTTGATCGCGATGAAAAATGGCGTGAATTGGCGTGATATTGCAGCTTGGAACCAAATTTCGCCAGATTCGACCTTGTATGTCGGTACGACCATCTATTTATATGATGCGAAACCGATTGTGCAAAATAATGAAGAATCGAAAGCTAAGCCTATCGCAGATAGCTATGTGGTGAAAGCAAATGACAGTCTTACAGCTGTTGCGAGTCAATTTGGTTTAAGTACGAAGCAACTCGCCGATTACAATGGTTTAACCACCACGAGTGGTTTATATGTTGGGCAGAAATTATCCTTAAAAGAAACGCCAGCATCTAAAGCAAAATTGGAAGCTGACAAGAAAGCAGCTCAAGTTGTCGAAAAATCTGCAAAAGTTCAAACCAAATCCTACACGGTAAAACGTGGTGAATATCTAAAACTCATTGCAGATCGTTATGCGCTGTCAAATCAAGAGTTGGCAGATTTAACAACTGGTTTAACGGCTGGCAGTAGCTTGATGGTGGGACAAAAAATTAATGTGCCATTACAAGCTGTAGCAGAAGTTGAGAAGCTCGAAAGCAAAGTCGTGAATCGCATTGAAAATGTCAAAGTTGATCCTGCGTATAAAGTTGAAAGCTATAAAGTGCAGCGTGGTGATACCCTTTACAGTATTGCGACGCGGTCAAAAATCAGTTTGTCAGAATTGGCGAGTCTAAATGATATGTCGGTAAATAGTGGGCTGATGGCTGGGCAAAGCATTAAAGTTCCTGCAAGTTCAACTGTTCCGGATACATATGTGGTGCAGTCTGGCGATACACTGACAGGCATTGCTAGTCGCTATGATTTAGGCATGGACTATGTCGCAAATTTAAATGGTATAGAGCGTAGTTCTGGTCTACGCGTTGGGCAGAAATTAAAATTAACAGGTGATGTCGCACCGGTTAAAGTAGAAACCAAAGCTGAGGCGACCAAAATTGAAAGCAAAACCAATACACGAACGAATTCCGTTGATGCGACCGATATTCATGTGGTGAAATCAGGTGAAACATTGGGTGTGATTGCGAAGAAATATCATCTTCAATTACGTTATTTAGCTGAATTAAATGGCCTAAATACCAATAGTGCGATTCGTGTAGGGCAGCGTTTAAAAGTAGATGGTGAACTACCTGCTGATGTAGCTAGTAAAGCAACTGAAACCAAAAAAACGGAAGCTAAATCCTCTACGAGCAATGTGAAACCAACAAATACTGAAAGCTATACTGTGAAATCAGGCGAGTCTTTAAATTCGATTGCTAGTCGGACAGGTTTAACTGTGGCAGCATTGGCTGAATTAAATAACTTGAATCCGCGTGCTGGGCTTCGTGTCGGTCAAAATTTACAAGTCCCTAAAACTATCAGTGAATACCGTATTAAACGCGGCGATACATTGATTGGTTTAGCAAGCCGTTATGGACTTGATACATCAAAACTTGCTGAAATGAATGATATACAACCGTCTGCTCAGTTACGTATTGGTGAAGTCATTAAAGTACCAAACTGAGTCCAAACATTAAGGAGTTAAGTTGAATGTATTCTGCTTCAACTTCGCGTTACGTGTTTGGTGTGACTTTGAGCATACTTTCAACAGGGGCGTGGGCTGCGTTGCAGACCACGCCTTTTCTTGCCATACATAGTAGCCCTCAATATCATCAATTACAGGCAATGCCCTATGCCAATCCTCTTGCCAATAAAGGGGGATATATCACGACCTCGAGTATTGGGAGTTTTGATAATTTAAACAGCATGAATGGAAAAGGGCGTTCTGTTGAAGGTATCAATTATCTTTTTGATAGCTTGATGAGTTCATCTTTAGATGAACCGGGTGTGATGTATCCATTGCTTGCCGAAAAGGTGACATTTGACCCGAAAAAAACTAATTTTGTTATTTTTCATTTAAACCCAAAAGCACGGTTTAGTGATGGTTCTGAACTCACTGCTGAAGACGTTAAATTTAGTTTTGATACCTTTCAAACTAAATCAAATCCCGGTCTACAAATGTACTTAGCGGATTTGGACAAAACAGATGTTTTATCTAAATATCAGGTGAGGATGAGTTTTAAATCTGGACACAACACTGATATGCCCATGATTTTGGCGCAAATGCCGATTTATTCCAAAAAAGATTGGGCAAAAAAAGATTTTACTCAAATTACATTGCAGCCCATATTAGGCTCAGGCCCTTACACAATTGAGACGATCGATGCAGGTAGGAGTATTCGCTACAAGCGCAATCCTGAGTATTGGGGGCAGAACTTAGCTGTTAATCGTGGTCGATATAATTTTAACCATCTGAAATATGTATATTACCGCAGTCCTGACATTGCCTTTGAAGGCTTTAAAGCAGGTCAATTTACGTTATATGAGGAAAAGACTGCACGTAATTGGGTGGGAGCGTACAATTTTCCTGCTTTTAAAGACGGTAAAATTGTCAAATATCGCTTTAAACATGAACGACCGATTCCCACAAAAAGTCTCGTATTTAATACTCGTCGTGCGCCATTTAGTGATATTCGCTTTCGACAAGCTTTAACCTATGCTTATGATTTTGAATGGCAAAATAAAGCATTATTTTATGGGCAGTATCAGCGTTTGCAGAGTTATTTTAGTAATAGTGTGCTAGAAGCGAAGGGGAAACCCTCTATCCAAGAGTTGGATATTTTAAAACCGATGTTATCGCAACTTGATCCTATTCAAAGACAGGGGGTCTTATCCAATTGGCAATATCCCATTTCTGATGGCAGTGGATTTAATCGAAAAAATCTGCTGCATGCACGCCAACTGTTATTGAATGCGGGTTATCGTTATCAAGACGGCAGATTGGTGGATGCAAAATCTCGGCCTGTGAAATTTGAACTTTTGATTCAGCAACAAGATTTGCAGCGAACCTTAATGCCATTTATACGAAATTTGAAACGTTTAGGTATTCAGGTGTTATTACGACAAGTCGATGGGCCGCAATACACCGAGCGTATGCGAAATATTGACTTTGATATGATCGTGGATGAAATGCCTCAATCGCTCACTCCAGCAGGTGAGCAAGCTCAACTTTGGGGCAGTCAAGCAGCCGATCAAGTGGGTAATTATAATTATGCAGGGATTAAAAATCCTGTGATCGATAAGCTCATTCAACAGGTGATCAATGCTCCAAATCGGGAGGAATTGATTATTCGTACGCGTGTTTTAGACCGCCTGCTCAGAGCGGGTTATTATCAAATTCCAATGTTTGGGCAAAGTGAAAACTGGTTTGCCTATTGGCATATGTATAAGCAACCTTATGTCAAACCTAAACTTTCTGCAGGGATTGACTATTGGTGGAGTGATGCAGCTCAAGCCAAGCAAATAACACAATATCTACGGCAGCAATAAATACACCTGAATGACAAGGAATGTGAAAGCAACATGGGCACATATATTTTAAAAAGATTGCTCCTGATTATTCCAACATTGTTTTTCATTTTACTGATTAACTTTGTCGTGATTCAGATTGCACCGGGAGGACCTGTTGAACAAGCCATACAGCAAGCTGAGTCCTTTCAAGGTATGGGAAACACAGGTGGTGGTGAAACTGCGACGACAGGCAGTAAATACCAAGGTGCTAAAGGCCTCAGTGAAGAAATGGTGGCAAAAATCGAAGCGCAATATGGTTTCGATAAGCCATTGTTCGAACGTTTTTGGCTCATGTTAAAGGGGTATGTGACGCTAGATTTTGGTACCAGTTTCTTTAAAGATAAGCCTGTGACTCAGCTGCTTTGGGAAAAACTGCCAGTATCTTTATCCCTTGGCTTATGGAGTACCTTGCTGATCTATATGGTGTCTATTCCATTAGGCATTAAAAAAGCCCGTCAACATGGTCTGTTATTTGATAAAAGTACGTCTATTTTATTGGCTATCGGCTACGCCATTCCTGCTTTTGCCTTTGCCATTTTACTCATTGTATTTTTTGCAGGTGGTTCATATTTTCAGTGGTTTCCTCTACAAGGTTTAGTTTCAGAGAATTTTACTGAGTTAAGTGTATTTGGCAAAATTGCAGATTATTTTTGGCATATGGCGTTGCCTTTGTTTGCCATGGTGATTGGTGGTTTTGCTGGCTTAACTTATCTGACCAAATACTCTTTTATGGAAGAACTAAATAAGCAATATGTTCTTGCTGCTCGTTCTAAAGGTTTGACCGAATCACGTGTGCTGTATGGGCATGTATTTCGTAATGCAATGCTCATTGTTATTGCTGGTCTACCAGAAGCCTTGATTGGCATCTTCTTTGTGGGAAATCTATTTATTGAAATTATTTTCAATCTAGATGGCCTGGGATTGTTGGGGTTTGAAGCCATCGTACAACGCGATTATCCAGTGATTTTTGGCACCTTGTTTATTTTTACCTTGATGGGGCTGATCTTAAGATTAATCAGTGATGTCATGTATCAAATGATTGATCCACGAATTAATTTTGATTCGCAGGGGGCAAAATAATGTCTCCGATCATGCAAGCGCGATTTCAACGTTTTAAAGACAATAAATTAGGTTTTACATGCTTTATCAGCTTTGCCTTGATTTTTATGTTGTCTCTAGCTGTCGAGTTTATTGCCAATGATAAACCGCTCTTGGTCAAATACGATGATTCTTTATATGTGCCCGTACTAAAAAGCTATCCAGAGACCGCATTCGGTGGGGTATTTGAAACTGAGGCTGATTATAAAGATCCTGTCGTTCAGCAACTGATTGAAGAGAAAGGCTGGGCTGTATGGCCACTAATTAAATTTTCCTATCAAACACCGAATTTAGAACTGGCTGTGCCCGTACCATCTGCACCAACTGCACAAAATTGGCTTGGTACCGATGACCAAGGGCGTGATGTGCTCGCACGTATTTTATATGGACTACGTGTGTCGCTCTTGTTTGGTTTTGCATTAACTTTTGCTTCAGCCATATTGGGCATCATGGTTGGGGCGATACAGGGCTATTATGGTGGCTGGGTAGACCTCATTGGTCAACGGATTTTAGAAGTCTGGGGCGGACTACCGATGCTATTCATGGTGATGATTTTGGTCAGCATGTTTACGCCGAGTGTGTATTGGCTCTTTGTCATTATGCTGCTGTTTGGCTGGCCCACTTTGGTCGGCTTGGTTCGTGCAGAGTTTTTGCGTGCTCGTAATTTTGATTATGTCCGTGCAGCACGGAGTCTTGGCGTTACAGATAGCACCATTATGTTTCGGCATATCTTACCAAATGCGATGAGTTCCAGTCTTTCACAGCTACCTTTCATGCTCACGGCAAATATTACGGCACTGACAGCCCTAGATTTCTTAGGTTATGGCTTACCGCCTGATGCAGCGTCATTAGGTGAGTTATTGCTTCAAGGGAAAAACAATCTGAATGCACCATGGCTTGCCTTATCGGGATTCTTTACCTTAGCGATCGTGCTGTCTTTATTGATCTACATTGGGGAGGCGACACGTGATGCATTCGATCCTAGACGTCAATAATCATCAAGTTAATGTACATCCCATCGTGTTAGAGGTGGAACATTTACATATTTCACATGCAGCACAGGTCTTGGTTGAAGACCTGAATTTTAAATTGCATGCAGGTGAAACGTTAGCCATTGTTGGAGAAAGCGGTTCAGGTAAATCGATTAGCAGCCTAGCTATACTCGGTTTGTTGCCAAGTGATCTGCAGGTCACAGGCAGCGTCAGCCTGAATGGACAAAATATTCTTGGACTGAGTCCTGAGCAGCACCGAAACATTCGTGGACAGAAAATTGCCATGATTTTTCAAGAGCCGATGACGGCCTTAAATCCCTTACATCGGGTTGAAAAGATTGTTGGTGAGTCACTGTTGTTACAGGGATGGTCGAAGGCAAAAACTCGGCAGCGGGTTATAGAATTATTAAATGATGTTGGTATTCCTGATGCTGAAGATAAGTTAAGACGATACCCACATGAGTTATCTGGGGGGCAGCGACAACGTGTCATGATTGCCATGGCATTGGCCTTAGATCCTGATATTTTAATCGCTGATGAGCCAACCACGGCTTTAGATGTCACTTTGCAAGCGCAAATCTTAAATTTATTAAAGTCGCTACAACAGCAGCGTAATATGGCCATGATTTTAATTAGCCATGACCTGAATTTGGTCAAGCGCTATGCCGAACATGTGATTGTGATGAATCGTGGACAAGTGGTGGAACAAGGAGATGTTCAGGAAATTTTTGAGCAACCGAAGCAGGCGTATACCCAAAATCTGTTAGACCATGATTTTGGTGTAGCAATACAGGTTTCACAAACGCAGACACTTTTAAAATTACACAAATTAGGAGTGAAGTTCCCAGTCAAACAAGGCTTATTGAACCGCATCAAAGATTATGTCGTTGCGGTAGAGGCTTTGGATTTAACAGTGGCTGAAGGTGAGTCGATCGGTATTGTTGGAGAGAGTGGTTCTGGGAAAAGCTCCCTAGCATTGGCTATTGCTCGGCTCATAGAAAGTGATGGCGAAATTATGTTAAATCAACACGCCATCCATCAACTTTCAGAAAAACAGCTCAGACCTTTACGTCGTGAATTTCAAATTGTCTTTCAAGATCCATTCAGTAGTTTAAATCCACGGCTAAATGTAGAGCAAACCATTGGCGAAGGTTTGGCCTTACAGCATTTATCTGCAAATGAAATTGTACAGCGTATAGATGAAGCTTTGCAGAAAGTCGAATTAGCCAGCTCATTTAAGCAGCGTTATCCACATGAGTTATCCGGTGGGCAACGGCAGAGAGTCGCCTTAGCACGTGCGTTGGTATTACGTCCTAAATTATTGATACTCGATGAACCCACATCGGCACTAGATCGGACGACACAAAAAGCCATCGTGAAGCTACTACGGCGTTTGCAGCAAGAATTTAATATGAGTTATTTATTTATCAGTCATGATTTACACGTGGTCAAAGCCCTGTGTCAAAAAGTGTTGGTACTGCGACATGCCAAAGTCATGGAGTTTCAAGACACTGCAGATCTATTTGCACGACCACAAACGGACTATACCCGTAAATTAATTGCAGCCAGCCAATACTAAAATCAAAGCTATGGATATTTTGACATGTGTCATTGTCAAAATATCCTTGACCTTTAGAAAATAATAATTAGAGTAAATACTCAGGACTTATTATTTCATTTTGGACATTGCCATGAGCCATTTAGCTGAAAGCTTTAAAATTCGTAATACCACATTTAAAAATCGCATCATTAAAGGTGCAATGAGCGAAGCATTGGCCAATACCGCAGGCCAACCCAATCACTTACATTTTGGGTTATATGAAGCTTGGGCGAAGGGTGGTTTAGGCTGTGCCATTACGGGTAATGTCATGGTGGATTTTTGTGCTAAAAATGAGCCTGGGGTTGTTGTCGCTGAAACAGAGCGTGATTTAGCACAGTTAACACAGTGGGCTGAGCTAGGCAAGAAGCACGGCATGGTGCAATTGGTTCAACTTTCACATCCTGGCCGCCAATGTCCTAAAGGTTTAAATAAAGAAACGGTTGCACCATCTGCTGTGCCATTTAGTCCAATGTTAGCTACAACGTTTGGAACACCGCGCGAACTTCGTGAAGATGAAATTTTAGATATCATTCAGCGTTTTGCACGTGCCGCACACATTTGTGAAAAGGCAGGCTTCGAAGGCGTGCAATTGCATGGTGCGCATGGTTATTTAATTAGTCAGTTCTTGTCGCCACTGACCAATAAACGTCAAGATCAGTGGGGCGGTTCAAATGAAAACCGCATGCGCTTTTTGCTTGAAATCTATAAGGCAGTTCGTGCAGCGACGACAGATGATTTTATTATTTCGGTCAAACTCAACTCTGCTGATTTCCAACGTGGCGGAATTAGCGAAACAGATGTGATTGAGGTCTTTAAGGCAATCGATTCCGCAGGGATTGATATGATTGAAATCTCGGGCGGTTCCTATGAAGCGCCAGCGATGGCGGGTGCTAAAGAAGAAAAACGTAAAGCCAGTACCATTGCTCGTGAAGCTTATTTCCTCGATTTTGCGGACAATATCCGTAAAGAAGTGAAATGCGCGTTAATGGTTACCGGCGGGTTTAGAACCGTCCAAGGCATGAATGCTGCACTAGACAGTGGAGCTTGTGATTTTATTGGTATTGCACGTCCTTTCGCTGTTGAAGTCGATTTGGCTGATCGTTTATTGGCGGGTCAGGATGTTCGTTATGGTGTGGACAAAATTAAAACTGGCATACCGATGATTGATAAAATGGCGATTATGGAAATTATTTGGTATGCCGCTCAGTTTAAATCGATTGGTGAAGGAAAACAGCCAAATCCTAAACTTTCACCGTTAAAAGTGTTTTTTAAATATCTCAAAGGCAATTTAACCGCGGTCATTAAAGGGCAAGTCAATTCACGTAAGTCGGCTTAGTCAATCATTGAATTATTAGAATAAGGGCAATCGGCATACATCCATGTTATGGTTGCCTTCATTCATATCAATATTACTTACAATAAAAATGTCTAAAATTTTAATATTAATAGTCATTCTTTCGGGGCTCAGTTCTGCTCTCTATGCCCAGTCTACATTTCAGACGGGGGATATCATTTTTCATATCTCAAAGTCACAACAAAGTTTAAGCATTCAAAAGGCGACACATTCGCCTTATAGTCACATGGGCATGATCGTAAATAAAAATAACCAAACTTGGGTGCTTGAAGCTATTCAACCTGTGCAATATACCGCTTTAAATCAATGGATCGCGCGTGGGGAGAATGCTCACTATGTGGTGAAAAGGCTCAAACAACCCTTAAATGTGCCGCAGAAAACGAAGCTAGTACAAAATGCAGAAAAGTACTTGGGCAAACCCTATGATATTTATTTTGAATGGGATGACCGTGCAATTTACTGTTCTGAAATTGTTTGGAAAGCTTATCAGCATGCTTTAGGAATCGAACTTTCGCCGTTACAACAACTTAAACAATTTGATTTAAAACAATATGAAGTGCAGCGTCTAATGCGGCAGCGCTATGGTCAAAATATTCCGCTAAATGAGCAGGTGATTGCCCCTAAGGCCATTTATGATTCAAAACTTTTAAAAGAAATATTTAGAAATTAAGGCAATAAAAAAGCCCAAGTCGCAATGCTTGAGCTTTTTAATGAGTGGTTAAAACCAACTCGAATATGGCGTCCCTACGGGGATTCGAACCCCGGTTACCGCCGTGAAAGGGCGATGTCCTAGGCCTCTAGACGATAGGGACAGTACAGAAAGCAAATTTTAAAACCGTTTATTTCAGTCTAAGTTTTTAGACTAAATAATGGCGTCCCTACGGGGATTCGAACCCCGGTTACCGCCGTGAAAGGGCGATGTCCTAGGCCTCTAGACGATAGGGACTTAATAAAATGTACTTCTGAAAATTGGCGTCCCTACGGGGATTCGAACCCCGGTTACCGCCGTGAAAGGGCGATGTCCTAGGCCTCTAGACGATAGGGACGTTTCAGAGGTGGGCGTATATTAGGGTGAAAATCGGGGGGTGTCAAACGCTTTTCTATAAATAAATTCAGTTTTTGTTGTTGAGTGCATAAAATTAAAACAATTTGCTAAAAATGTTTGAAAAATACATTATTTATGTCGATTTTTTCAACACTTGTAAGATTGTAGCAATAACTTCTGGATGCGTTAAATATCCTGCAATAACGTGTGGGTGTTCAATCGATGTCTGAATTTGCTGGTTAATAATGGCGGGTTGAAAATCAAATGGTGCCTGACTCAGTGGAAAAGCGCTGAGAAAATCATCATGTGAATAAAAGTTTAACCAATCGCCTGAAATTGCATCAGGCCGCTGTAAAGGTTGAGGTAAGTGAGCTTGGATGACACGAAAAGCCAAAGGTGAGCCCAAGGTGATAAAGTGCTGTATGTTGAGTTCAGGATGTAACAGTAAAAAATGATACGCAATCACGCTACCTAATGAATGTGCAATCAACAGGGTGGGTTTCGTTTGATGTAATTGCTCATGCAGACGAGTGTGAACTGCCTGAATAAAGTGTGGATTAGATAAATAGAGATAAGTTTCGACCAAAAATTTATGCAAAAGTGTGGCATGTAATTTTGGGAAATAATTCATTAAAACTGCAAAATCGCGTAGCGCAAGATCTTTGCCAAGTGCAGTGATCGATTTGAATGATTGGCTTAATCCAATAGCATCATTAAGGGTGATGTCAGGTAGATTGTTTTGTACGGCGTGATGCTCAAGTACTTTTGGTGATTTTTCTAGGAGTTCAGTACGATGGATAAACGGAAAATGTGGCCACGTTTGAGGCGTCAAGGTGCTGGCTTGAAGCATATTCTGCAAATGATAACGCGTGAGTAAATCTCCATAAAAAGGCATGCGCATATGGTGCTGTATATATGATAAAAAAGTCTCTTGATGGCTTTGCTTTAAGCCTTGAGACAACAGTGCAAGCCAATGCTGTTCGAGCGAACGTGCAGTTTGTTGCTGTTGATTCATGCCATGGATAAAGATGATCTGCATATTGCACCTCATCGACGGATCAGTTTTTATTCTACTTTTATTAAAATATAGCCATAAAAAAAGAGCAACCGAAGTTACTCTTTTATCGTGTTTGGTATGACAACGCAGATCAATCTTTGTTGTGATACAAGGTGTAGTAGCTGATATAACACGCCACAATGAAGATCATACAGCAGATAAAGCCAGTTAACATTTCTGGGTCAAATACCATACTAATACAGGTAATAAGACAAAATACAAAACCGAGTATCGGCACGATTGGGAAGAGTGGTGCAGCAAAAGCTAAATCTTTTGCAGTTTTGCCTTCTTTATACCACTGACGGCGGAAGTTGAATTGGCTTAAACAAATACTCATCCATACCACCACCATGGTAAATGCCGCGACACCTAACAAGTTTTTGAAGATGGTTTCTGGTGCAAATTGCTCAGAAAGTAAGCCCGGCATACCACCGATCATGGTCACAATCACGGCAACATAAGGAATACCACGTGAGTTCACTTTAGAGAACACCGCAGGTAATTGCTTACTATAGGACAATGACCACATCATTCGAGATGCAGCAAATAAACCTGAGTTTGCAGCAGAAAGTAGGGCTGTGATAATGACAAAGCGGATGATGTCTTCTGCATAAGGAATACCAATGTGCTGGAATACTGTTACGAAAGGTGAACTACTTACACCTTCGGCAGATAAGCCAGCTTCTTGATGGGGCAATAATGCAGTAATAACAACAATGGTACCCACAAAGAAAATCAACAAGCGGAAAATCGCCGTGTTAATGGCTTTAGGTACATTTTTCGCTGGATCTTTGGTTTCACCCGCAGCAACACCAATCAGCTCAGTACCAGAGAATGCGAAGTTCACAATCAACATTGTAGCGAAGATTGGGAACAAGCCTTCAGGGAACCAACCTTGTGCAGTGAGATTGCTAAACAGCGGTGCAGCTTCATAGCCTCGATAGCCTAAAACACCAAAAATGGCCAATAGACCCAAAATAATAAAGGCAACAACGGTAATCACTTTGACTAAGGCTAGCCAAAATTCAGATTCAGCAAACCATTTGGTTGAAATCATATTCAAGCAGAATACAAAAGCACCAAAGATTAGGGTCCACATCCACATAGAGCTGTCTGGGAACCATTCCTGCATTAAAAGTGCAGCAGCAGTAAATTCAGTTCCTAGCGTTACTGACCATGTCAGCCAATACAGCCAAGTGATGGTATAACCCGTACCCGGTCCGATATAGCGTTTAGCATAAGCGCCAAATGAACCAGATTCAGGCATATGTACAGCGAGCTCGCCTAAGCAAAGCATCACCATATAGGCGATAATACCGCCTAAAAAATACGAAATAATGGCACCTACAGGCCCCGTTTGTGCAATGACTTCACCCGAACCAAGAAATAAACCAGTACCGATTGCGCCGCCAAGCGAAATCATCACCAGATGTCGAGTACTCATAGCGCGTTTTAACGGCGCAGAATTGCCCTGATGCGAAGCATCATTCGGAGAATGAGATGACTGCATAGAGAAAAAGGAGAATCAAATAATGAAGCGAGTAATTGTAGAGAAGAATGCAATGATGATGCAATCAATTAATATAAATTATAGATAAATAAACTTTAAGTTTGTCAGCACTGACAGAAGAATTGGCGTCCCTACGGGGATTCGAACCCCGGTTACCGCCGTGAAAGGGCGATGTCCTAGGCCTCTAGACGATAGGGACGTTTTGAGGTGCTGTCATAGTATGAATAAACATGATGTGAGTCAAAGAAAAAATTTAAATTTCAGCTCATTTGTCTGTTATTTATACATATAAATCAACGATTAATAAATTGTAAAAAAGAAAGGCTGTGAAAATAAAAAAGCGAACCCAATGGCTTTGGATTCGCTTTAAAGATTAATCATTAAATAAGCTTAATCTTGATTATGATATAACCAATAATAACCTGCATAACATGCCGCCATAAAGATCAGGCAGCCAATAAAGCCTGAAAGCATTTCAGGATCTGCGGCCATACTTAAACCTGTTGCGGTACAGCAGACAAAGCCAAGAATTGGAACTAGTGGGAACCATGGTGTACGGAATTTAAGTTCTGACACGCTATGACCTTGTTTCAACCATTGACGACGGAAGTTAAATTGACTCCAACAAATACTCATCCACACGATCACCATGGTGAAAGCGGCAACCCCCATCAAGTTCTTGAAGATCACATCTGCGCCAAATTGTTCTGACAATAGACCTGGTAAACCACCGATCATAGTGACCAATACAGCAATATAAGGCACACCTGTTTTGCTTAATTTGCCGAAAGCACTTGGTAATTGTTTTTGTGCAGACAGTGCCCACATCATACGCGATGCAGCATATAAACCAGAGTTAGCTGTAGACAGTAAAGCCGTAATAATGACGAAACGAATTAAGTCTTCTGCATAGGGAATGCCCATCAGGTTAAATACGGAAACGAATGGACTACTACTTAATCCGCCATGTCCACCGACATTTAAACCTGCATCGGTATAGGTCAACAGGGAACTGATGACGATAATAGTGCCGACAAAGAAAATGATTAAGCGCCATACCGCAGCATGGATGGCTTTAGGTACATTCTTTTCAGGGCTTTCAGTTTCACCTGCAGCGATACCAATCATCTCCGTACCATTAAAGGCAAAGTTCACGATCAATAGCGTGGCAAACAGTGGGAACAAACCATTTGGCAGCCAACCATGTTCAGTCAAATTGTGGAACATTGGAGCTGATTCATAGCCTTGGAAAGGCACGAAACCAAAGATGCAGGCAAAACCAAGGATGATGAAAATCAACACTGTTGCAACTTTCACCATGGATAACCAAAATTCTGACTCTGCGAATGCACGTGTAGAGCTTAAATTAGAGATCAGTACGCCAGCTGCAAAGATCAGTGTCCATAGCCAAATAGAGGTTTGTGGAAACCATTCCTGCATCAATATAGCAGCCGCAGTAAATTCTGTACCTAAGGTGGCAGACCAGCCCAACCAGTACATCCAAGACACCATATAACCCGTACCCGGGCCAATATAATTTGTCGCAAAAGCACCAAAAGAGCCAGAAACAGGTAAATGTACGGCAAGCTCACCCAAACAGAGCATGACCATGTAAGCGATCAGACCACCAATAATGTAGGCAAGTACAGCGCCCAAAGGCCCAGCTTGTGAAATAACTTCACCTGAACCCATAAACAAACCAGTACCAATTGCACCACCAAGTGAGAGCATCACAAGGTGTCGAGTCGTCATCGCACGTTTAAGCGATGGACTTTTACCTTCAGCAGACGAGTGTTGCGAAGGTTCAGAGGGAGATTGCATAGTGAAAAGAAAATTGAACGAAAGGTATATTTTATGATTGAATGCAGTGAAATGATTGATAAATCGAATTTTTCTTATAATGTGATAATACTGATCTAAAATTTAAATCTTTAGCGCTGACCATTGGATTAATGGTCAGGAGTTTGATACTCAGCTTCAGAAGTTGCAGGTACTTGAGTTTGTTCAGCTACAGGGGCTTTGTTGTCATCGCGGCTCACAATATACAGATAGAGTGCAGATGGAAATAAGATGGCTAAAACCAAGAGCAACTTTTTAAACATAGGGTATTCTTACATCAAAATAGATCAAGCTGAAGTATAAACAAAACCAGTCAGGCTGTAATTAATTAAAGTTTACGGTTTTTCTGTTCTAGATTGGATAGGATGACTTGGTAAATGTCGGGGTAGTGTTGTTTAAAGTTCCGTTGTTGCATGATTGTGATGGTTGAAGCATTTGGCTCGATACCCAGTTTTAAAATTTTTTGGGTTAAAGCGAGTTGAGGGGAGCGACCATCAAAATGTGTATTTAGTAAGTTACCATCGGTATATTTTACTGTGAGTCCGATATTCAGGAGATAATCAAAAACATCAGGCAAACCAAAACCGGCAGCTTTGTAGAGTAAATTATATGTTTCTGCACGATAGCCACGGCCGTATGTTTGATGTGTTTTTAATAATCCTAATGCATTATAAAATTCTAATTTAGCAATAATTTCTTGTTCATTAATAGAACCATCGCCATTTTTTAAAGTCCTATTGATGGTATTAAAAGTGACATCGTTTGAGCTGGGTTTGCAATTAGCAGCAATCAGTCGCTTGATATCTTGAAGTGGAAGTATAAGATGCGCTGTGTCACACATTTTTTTAACTTCTTTATTTTTCATTTTACTGTTTTGAATATTTTTATTTTCAAATTCCTGCACTATGGCTGACCAACCATATATGTTTATAAATTTATAATAACGAGATGCATCATTTGTCATCCCTTTGATCTTTTTAAAGTCGTGAATGTTTTTCACTGATGGTGCATTGGTAGCGTGATTTTGTGGCACTGGAGCATTTGCAAAGCAATGCATACTCATTAGCAGGCAGCTGGTAATAACGATGTTTTTCATGGTTTGTGTGCTTTTAATAAATTGTAAACGTCAGGATATTTGGTTGAAAAGTCATTCTGTTCCATTTGTTTATAAACGTTACTATTGGGCTCGATTCCTGCATTCAGTAGTTTTTGAACGAAACTCACAGAAGGGTTACGGCCTTTGATATTGTCTAAAATTAAATTACCATCCACGCCCGTGTAATCGACTCCAATACTCAGCAAATAATCAAAAACGTCTTCAAGCCCCCAACCAATTGTTTTAGATTGCAAAGAGCTTTTTTCTTCATACGGGCCAAATTTATACGTAACGTGTGTTTGTAAAACATTTTCCGACTTGTAGAGTTTTAATTTTTCAATGATTTCGTTTTGATCTATTTTGCCTTCTGCATTGGTTAATGCGCCATTAATAATCATAGAGGATGAACGGCCATTGAGTGGTTTGCAATTTGCTTTAAATAAGCGTTTGGTTTTATCGGCAGTGCTTTGACTCAGTGCAATTTCGCAAAGTTTTTCTATTTCTCCTTTAGGCATTTTACTTTTTAGGATGGTTCCATTTTCAAAATCACGAACGATTGACTCCCAACCGTATTTACTTGCTGTTCGGTAATAATGTATTGCTTCTTCGCTCAATTTTTTGGTTTTTTTCGCTTGTATTTGAGTGTCATGATCGTTGGTTTCGGGAATAGAAGATTCTTGGTCATCATTCAATGCTGTTTGATTTGTCTGATTGGCATCGTGCTCAACAGTATTTGAAAGATTTGTCGGTAGGCTGGCTTCGGGTCTAAAAATGTAGATGAAGATACCGAGACATACTATGCACAGGCCAAAGAGTAAGATTATTTTTTTCATGTTTTAGTCTATTTTAAAATGAATCAAGAGCGTTTTTAAGGCGCTCTTGATAGGGAAGATTAAAATTTAAATGTGACATCAGCAATGAACTGTCGCCCAATTTCAGATCTAAGTCTGTTGGTCGACTCACTAATACCTGGGGTGGTATAGATATTATGTCGATTGGTAATATTGTTAATGGTTAAACCGAATATTGCTTTGTAGTCTTTAGAGAAATTCAAATCATAAGTGGTACGCATATCCCAACTAAATCGAGGTCTAATTGTATCTGTGGCATAGGCTTCCAACAGGACACCATCATGCTCAACTTTGTTTTTTAGTTTATACGTATCTTTATATTCAGATTTGTAGCTTAAGAAGTTATTAATCTTTAATGGTAAATTTGAAAACTCAATGTCCCAACCAAAACGAGCCGTCCAAGGCTGATTGAAATTTTCAACAGGACGTTCATTAAATTGGATGAGGCTGCCGTTAAAAATAATATCGCGATCTTCAGCAGCGGTATTACTGTTAACGTTATATGACTCAGAATAGTCTAAATAATTTTTTTCCGATTCAGTGTAATCAAAGCCAAAGTTAAACCCGTGCAGAGAGTTTTTATATACGACTGGCAGCGTATTTCTGAGTGTGAGTGTGTAAATGTCAGCTTTTGCTTTACCACTATTACTATATTCAAAATGATCGATGGTATTGCTGGTTGTTGGATCAATAAAACGATTTTTTGTGATTTCATCTTTGCTATCGCGATTCACCCATTTCAGACCAAGGTTCCAGTTTTTAACTTGGCTATTAATGGCAAACACAATTTCGTCAGCATAAGGGGGCTTTAAATTGGCACGTTGAATATTGGAATTAGCTAATATTAAATCTGATAACCCAGTTTGAGTCCAATAGTCTTCAGTTTGATTTTTTGTGCGTTTTAAATTGTATTCCAAAAATGCAAGTTGATCTTGCAGTTCAGTGGCTAAGGTATAGTTTGCATAATATCGATTCCATCCCGTAGTGAAGGACAAAAGATCATTTTTTAGCGGTTTATAGTTAAAGGCAGTACGAGGTGCAATATT
The DNA here is from genome assembly GCF_013420765.1 of Acinetobacter sp. YH01009. NCBI lineage: Bacteria > Pseudomonadati > Pseudomonadota > Gammaproteobacteria > Moraxellales > Moraxellaceae > Acinetobacter > Acinetobacter sp. YH01009. The sequence goes on from NZ_VOYE01000011.1 coordinate 85,582, forward strand.
TAAATTTTTCGACAAGCTGTCATAATCTGCACGTAAACCTATACGCGCTGAAAAATTATCCCAAGTCGATGTGTTTTCAATGAAGGTATGCACACGTTGTTGGTCAATATTAACTTTACCTTTTTGATAATACTTGCCATTTGTTTGATATTGGCCTTGATAGTTATTTTCATCCGTTGCTTCATCACAAAGAATATCACCTGCCGTACAGCTAATGCCTGAACTAGATGTAAAAGTCTTAGGCTGATTATACATATAGGCATCGTTAGGCCGTTCCCATGCAACTTTAGAATAGTCATAGCCCATACCAAAGCTTAATTGTTGCATGCTGTTGCCAATCTGAATGGTATCAAACGCATTTTTTAGACTATACGAAAATGTATCTTGGTGTAATTCAATATCACTACTTGTGGCACCTTCACCAGGATTGGAACTCCAGTTTTTAGTTGGTGTTTGCTTCCAAAGAATGCCGGTAGTTGAATCATTTTCACGTGCTTGGCTTAGCGTTTGATAGCTAATATTTTGTTTTAATGTTGAATTATTGAGTTTACTTTCTAATTCACCAAAAAATGTCAGCGTTTCTGTATTGCTAATACTTTTTGAATTTATTCGCTTATCAACGAAATTTAGACTGTCCAAATCCCCTAAATCAAAGCCAAACTTCGCTTTGATTGTGTCCGAAGGTGTGTAAAAAAGGGTAGTTCCTAAGTTGATATTATTACGCTCGCTTTTGACTTTACTGCGATCTTCTAAACCACTCATTACTGGAACGATGGATTCACGTTTAGAGGCATAACTATTGATGCCCCATTGTTCAGAGAGTTTGCTGTATAGATTCAGGCTTAGGCCGTGTTTTTTATATTCTTTATTATTTGATGATGTTGGATCTTCAAACTCTGCAGCTTCTTCTTCATCGGTAAAATGATAACGTGACCAATCACTTTCCGTGTAGTCGTAAGTAACGGAGCCGTGGATTTTGCCAATTTCAGTATTTGGTGCACAAGTTTCAGCATTAACTACACCACCTGTAAATTCGCCGTATGCTGCAGAAACATTACTATCGATCAATTCTAATTTACAAATTAAATCGGTATTTAGGGCAATCCCTTGTGAGCCACCATCAAGCTTGCCTGAATAGGAGTTGCCGCTTGCCATAGGGTCAAGGTTATTGGTGGTATTGACGCCGTTAATTACAAATTTATTTCGGTAAGATTGCGCGCCATTAATAGAAATCTCGGATGGTCGTAGCTCAGCCTGTGAATCTGCAGAACGTTGTTCACGGCTAAACTGCACATTTGGATTAACTTTTAAAAAGTCTGTGATATTTTTTGAGCTATTCGGCGTTTTTTCTAAATCTTCTTTGGTGTAGACGGTTTTACCTACTTCTTGCTTGGCTTTGACTTCAACCTCAATAGGTGTCATCGACACCGTATTGGTTTTGATTTCTTCGGAGATCTGGCTTTCATTTGCATACGTTTGAGATGCTAAAGCAGTCAAAATTGCGATATTAAGGGGAGAATAGGCAAAGCGCATGGCTGTCAACAATTATGCAGATAAAAACGATAGCGATTATCATTAACTTTACAAGAATAATCAATGGAAATGAGAATTATTTGCAATAAATGTTTTTTTAATACACAGAAATTCAGTCAATGAGAATTAAGATAGAAATAGTGATGATTTAAGAATATTCATTCGTTATGAATATTAGAAAAAAGAAAAAGCTTGATAAGAAGTATTGGCGTCCCTACGGGGATTCGAACCCCGGTTACCGCCGTGAAAGGGCGATGTCCTAGGCCTCTAGACGATAGGGACGTTTAGAAGATGGCGGTATCTTATTGATCCGCCATCATAGTGTCAAGTAGGTGAGGGCCGAGTTTGTTCAAAATATAACAGAACAGTTCAGCGGTCTTCTGAGTATCGTAAAGTGCAGAGTGTGCTTCTTTGCCATCAAACTCAATACCTGCCTGAATACATGATTTTGCCAGCACAGTTTGTCCAAACATTACAGCGCTCAAAGTCACTGTATCGAATACGGAAAAACTATGGAAAGGATTTTGATTTTTTGTCCCTGTACGTGCAATCGCTGCCTGTACAAAACCTAAGTCAAAATGGGCATTATGACCAACTAAAACCGCGTGTGAGCAGTTCTGTTGGCGACGTACTTCATTCACTGACTTAAAAATACGTTTTAATGCTGATTTCTCATCTTCAGCCATGGCCATACGCATCGGATTAAATGGATCTACACCAATAAAATCCAGTGAGCGACGGTCAAGGTTGGCACCTTCAAACGGATTGATATGTGCATGGTGGGCTTCACCCGGTACAAAATTACCTTCTGCATCATACACAATAGGAATAGCTGCAATTTCCAGTAAGGCATCGGTCTGTGAATTAAAACCTGCTGTTTCGACATCGACAACAACAGGTAGGAATCCACGGAAACGTTGACCAATGACTGGTCGAGTTTCATCTGTCACACTTTTCTCCATTGGATGGTCTTACCCGCATACAACGGAATAATTTTTTCGCCATCCAAGTAGTCTAAACTTTCAGGGATCACTTGATCTTCTTTTACCAAAGTAATGGTATTGGTATTTCGAGGGAGTCCGTAGAAGTCTGCACCAAAGTGGCTTGCAAAACCTTCTAAACGGTCGATTTTACCGACTTGATCAAATGCTTGAGCGTATAGCTCAATTGCTGTTGGTGCACTATAACATCCTGCACAGCCACATGCATTTTCTTTAGCATTTTTTGAGTGCGGCGCACTGTCTGTACCTAAGAAAAATTTAGGGTTCGCACTGGTCGCGACTTCAAGCAAAGTTTGCTGATGGGTTTGACGTTTTAATATCGGTAGGCAATAGAAATGCGGTTTAATACCACCCACCAACATATCATTACGGTTAAACAATAAATGTTGCGGTGTGATTGTCGCAGCGACATTACGGTCTTGTTCTAATACAAAATGCGCTGCTTCACTGGTGGTGATGTGTTCTAGCACCAATTTTAATTTAGGGAACTGTTTTAACAGTGGAGAAAGTACTTCATCAAGGAAACGTTTTTCACGGTCAAAAATATCGACATGGTTATGTGTCACTTCACCATGTAACAGTAATGGCACTTGGTGCTCTTCGAGTTGCTCAATCACACCATAGACTTTACTAATGTCGCTGACACCACTGTCTGAGTTCGTGGTTGCACCTGCTGGATAGAGCTTAATGGCATTAACATGCTCAGATTCTTTAATTTTTTTAACTTCACTTGCAGGTGTGTTGTCTGTGAAATAGAGCACCATGCGCGGGTCAAAGTGAACGCCTTCAGGAACATGTGCCATGATACGTTCACGGTATGCATTTGCTTCTTCAACGGTTTTTACCGGTGGTACGGTGTTTGGCATACAAATCGCGCGAGAGAATTGTTGTGCTAAATCAGGAACTGTACGCTTTAGGGCTAGACCGTCACGTAAATGTGCATGCCAATCATCTGGCTGAAGAAGAGTAATCGTATTCACAGCGATTCCAAGCTTGGAAATAAAACAAATGATAATGCAAATAATGTGAAAATGGTAACGAGATTTCTGTACAAATGACTGAACAGATATAAATAAAGAATAAAACTGTGGTATTTTTAAATGACTAAAAGAATTAGATAAATGCTTGGAAATGGAATACAAGTATAACCTTGCAAAGTTGCAATACGATAAAGAAAAAATAGAGGAACTGATTACACGGCAAACTCGTCGTGTAGGGGAAATGTTTCCTAAAAAACTGGAAACTCAATTTTGGACTTTAAGCCTCGATCGTGCGCAAACCAACATACGTCATTTTTTTTGGATGGGAGTGTTGATCTACTTTGTGCTTACCATGCTGATCATTCCCGGAGATTACTGGATAATTAATCAACAGCATTTTGTGCATGATTTTATTCGTTGTTTGCTTGGACAGCTCAATGGTGCGCTGTGTCTTTTGGCTTTATATGCCTTTGCCCGTTATGACCGTCTGAAGCCTTATTTTTCACATGCCAGTATGTTTGTAGTGTTTTGGGCAGTTATTTCAATGTCTTGGCTCACCATGACCGTGTATACCGAAGCACTTAAACATCAGGCCATGATGATCCTTTGTATGATTTACATCTTGAGCTATATTTTGACGGGGGTTAAACCAGTCCAAATGTTGATGTCTGGATTGTTGGCTGCTGTGGTCACCATGTTGATGCTTTTTTCATTAGAAGTGAAATTTGATGTGATGGTATTGGGGCGTGTACTGATTGGAAGCTGTGTATTGGGTTTTGCAATCAGTAAGATGCTCTGTGCGCGTGAACGGATGATATTTTTGAATATGCTGCGCGCGGATATTAGTGAAAAAATCCATCGTATTCATACCACAGAGCTTTTACATTTAAGTCAGCATGATGAATTAACCAAGATTTCAAACCGACGTACTTTTGATGAAATGCTTGATACCTTTTATGAGCAATCTCGACGTAATAACACCTCGCTTGCTGTGCTATTTATCGATGTTGATCATTTTAAAAACTATAACGATTTCTACGGTCATCAAAAAGGCGATGATGTAATTTCAACCATTGCCAAAACCATTAAAAATGCCATTCGACATATGGATTTTGTAGCGCGATATGGTGGTGAAGAATTTGTGGTTTTATTGCCTGAAACCGATGCGCATGGTGCTTATGCGGTAGCGTCAAATATTTATAAAGCAATCGATCGTTTAGAAATTCCACATGCCAAATCACAGGTTTCAAATCACGTCACTATTAGTTTGGGTATTACGGTATATCGTGCTGAAAATATGACGAAGGATGAACTGTTAAATATTGCCGATCAGGCGTTGTATCGTGCGAAACAATTAGGCCGGAATCAAATTTACTATCAGTCGATTCGTTCAGCACATGTGGCTTAATGTTTAATAAAATTGAGAACTTCTCTGAAATCGGCAATAAAAAACCGCGCAAAATGCGCGGTTTTTTATGACTCAACAAATCTTATTTGTTTTTGTCTTTTAATTGAGGCACTGCAGAACCTGTACCTACTGCAAGTAAGCCAGAGTTTGTGTAGATACCTAATTTAGCGCGAGTATCTGTGATATCCAAGTTACGCATAGTCAATTGACCGATACGGTCAGCAGGGCTAAACATAGAGTCACCTTTCTCCATAGTTAAACGCTCAGCTTCATAAGTGAGGTTAGGAGATTCAGTGTTTAGAATAGTGTAGTCATTACCACGACGAAGTTCTAAAGTCACAGTACCAGTGATTGCTTTAGCAACCCAACGCTGCGCAGTTTCACGAAGCATTAATGATTGAGAATCGAACCAACGACCTTGGTAAAGAAGACGACCTAAACGCAGACCGTTAATACGGTATTGTTCGATGGTGTCTTCGTTATGAATACCAGTCACAAGACGCTCATAAGCGATGTGAAGAAGCGCCATACCCGGAGCTTCGTAAATACCACGAGATTTTGCTTCAATGATACGGTTTTCGATTTGGTCTGACATACCTAGACCGTGACGACCACCGATACGGTTGGCTTCAAGAATGAATTCAACAGGGTTTTCGATGCGTTTGCCGTTTAATGCAACAGGGAAGCCTTCTTCGAAAGTTACAGAAACTTCTTCAGCTTTAACTTCTACGTCATCTTTCCAGAACGCAACGCCCATGATTGGGTCTACGATTTTGATACCCGCATTAAGGTATTCAAGATCTTTTGCTTCGTGAGTCGCACCTAACATGTTTGAGTCAGTTGAGTACGCTTTCTCTTTTGACATTTTATAGTCAAAACCGTTGTCGATTAGGAACTGTGACATTTCTGCACGGCCGCCTAGCTCGTCAATGAAAGTTTGGTCTAACCAAGGTTTGTAAATTTTTAGCGATGGGTTAGTCAACAGACCATAACGATAGAAACGTTCAATGTCGTTACCTTTATAAGTCGAACCGTCACCCCAGATGTTTACGTCATCTTCTTTCATTGCGGTTACAAGCATCGTACCTGTAACTGCACGACCAAGAGGAGTCGTGTTGAAATAAGGCATACCACCAGTTGAAATGTGGAAAGCGCCACATTGAATAGCCGCAATACCTTCTAAAGCAAGTTGTAAACGACAATCAACTAAGCGAGCTTTAACTGCGCCATACGCTTCCGCTTTTTTTGGAATCGCATCGTAGTCGTCTTCATCAGGTTGACCTAAGTTTGCTGTGTAAGCATAAGGTTCTGCACCTTTTTGTTTCATCCACAAAAGCGCAGCTGAAGTATCTAGACCACCAGAGAAGGCAATACCAACTTTTTTGCCAACTGGGACATTCTGCAAGATAGTTGCATTATCAGTCATTGTTAATCCTAACGATATAAATATAGGCACCGAGAATGGGTGGCCTGAAAGAATACATATATGTGCATGATTGTAGCACTTTTCTGCGGGGTTTTTCTAAAAAATCATGAGATACAAGCGATGAGGTGGAAAAAAATGATCGTTGAAATCTATTGGTGAATACTTCATCCAGTTTTTGCGGGCGGAAAATGCGTTTTCTGAATGGAATAGGATGTAAATATAAAGAAATCTATTTGATTTAAATTAATGGTCATACCATTATTGGGTTAATTTGGTTTTTATGCTTTTCATTGAAATGAGACTGAGGTCAAACAAAGCGTGGTTATTAGACTAAAGTATATTTTATAAAGTTTAGTTGTAAATAATAAATACAAAACAGATATTTAAAAGTTGATATGGAGGTTTTTAAACGGAAAAATAATGTTTTTGTATTTTATATTGGTCATACCAAAAACAAGAAAAGCTTGAATGATTGAGTTGAAATAATTAAAAATTGCGGAGTATTTCAGCAATAGTATGAGTTTTTATGTGTTTAATATTTATATTGGTCATACCAATGATAAAAAGACCACATGCTGATATTGCTCAATAATTAAATCTTAGTAAGCATTTCAAGGAGATGACAATGCTTCAATGGCAGCAAATATATGACCCAATGGGGAATATATGGATATCAAGTTTAATTGCGCTCATTCCGATTATCTTTTTTTTCTTGGCGCTTGCTGTATTTCGTTTAAAAGGCAGTGTGGCAGGTACGATCACCGTTGTACTGGCACTGTTGGTGTCTTTATTTGCCTATGACATGCCTGCGCTTATGGCATTGGCTTCGATGGTCTACGGTTTTTTCTATGGTTTATGGCCGATCGCATGGATCATTATTGGTGCGGTGTTCCTGTATAAAATCTCAGTCAAAACAGGGCAGTTTGACATCATCCGTTCTTCGATACTTTCCATTACTGAAGATCAACGTTTACAGATGCTATTAGTCGGCTTTGCTTTCGGTACTTTCCTAGAAGGTGCTGCGGGCTTTGGTGCTCCTGTGGCGATTACCGCAGCACTATTGGTAGGTTTAGGCTTTAAACCTTTATATGCGGCAGGTCTTTGTCTGATCGTAAATACAGCGCCAGTGGCTTTTGGTGCGATGGGTATTCCAATTATCGTTGCTGGACAAGTGTCTGGTGTAGATACGATGGAAATCAGTCAGATGGTTGGTCGACAGTTGCCATTTATGGTGCCGATTGTACTGTTTTGGATTATGGCGATTATGGATGGCTGGCGCGGTGTGAAGGAAACTTGGCCTGCGGTTGTGGTTGGGGCGAGTAGCTTTGCGATTGCACAGTACCTAACCTCGAACTTTGTCGGTCCTGAATTACCCGATATTACTGCGGCGATTGCCTCTTTAGTGTCATTAACGATTTTATTTAAATATTGGCAGCCTAAACATATTTTCCGCTTTGCAGATCAAGATGCGACGATGAGTGAAGATGTGGCTGCACAAAAACAGCAAAAATATAGCTTGGGTCAAATTGCAAAAGCGTGGTCGCCATTTGCGATCTTAACGGTGATGGTCACGATCTGGAGTATTAAACCGTTTAAGGATTTATTTACCAAAGACGGTGCTTTACATGATTTGGTTATTTCGATCAAAGTGCCATTCTTACACCAATTGGTTCAAAAGATGCCGCCAGTCGTACCTGAAATGAAGGACTACGATGCCATCTATAAATTTGATTGGTTTTCGGCAACAGGTACGGCAATTGTCATTGCTGCGATCATTACCATTATTTTCTTAAAAATGAAGCCGAAAGACGCGATTGTGACCTTTGGTGAAACCATTAATGAATTAAAAATTCCAATTTATTCGATTGGGATGGTGTTGTCTTTTGCTTTTATCGCCAACTATTCAGGTATGTCTTCGACCTTGGCTTTGGCCCTTGCACATACAGGTCAAGCCTTTACCTTCTTCTCGCCATTTTTAGGATGGCTTGGTGTATTCCTCACGGGTTCAGATACGTCAGCCAATGCGCTATTTGCAGCATTGCAGGCGACTACTGCACAACAAATCGGTGTGCCAGAAGTATTACTCGTTGCTGCTAATACCAGTGGCGGTGTGACAGGGAAAATGATTTCACCACAGTCAATTGCAATTGCATGTGCGGCAGTCGGGTTGGTAGGTAAAGAGTCGGATTTATTCCGTTTTACCGTAAAACACAGTATAACGTTCACAATCATGATGGGGATTTTAATCACCCTACAAGCTTATGTGTTCCCTTGGATGATTCCATAACACGAATTGTGTAACAACGTTAAGGAAAGCAGATGAAAGTCTCTGATAAAACTGTTCAAAGTCTTCGTGTATTGATTGAACAAAGCAATATGCAAGTTGGAGATCGTCTGCCTGCTGAACGGAAATTGTGTGAACAACTTGGCGTCTCACGCACCTCTTTACGCGAGGCGATTTCTCAATTGACTAGCATGGGCGTGTTGGTCAGTAAAGTGGGTGCGGGGACTTTTTTAAAGCAATTACCAGCGACTTGGTCGAGTTATCAAATTGTGCAGCCCATCAGCAGTTTGATTAGTGAAGACCCTGCCTACCGTTTTGATGTGCAAGAGGCGCGCATTATTTTAGAAGGTGGTACTGCATGGTATGCGGCACAACGTGCTACAGCAGAGGACTTGGCACATATCCGACATTATTATGATCAGATCAATCATTTTCAGGCTTTAGGGAATGACGATGAAGCAGCGCGTGCAGATGCCAAATTTCATTTAGCAATTGCTGAAGCATCACATAATTTAGTGTTGATTCAGATGATGCGTGGTCTATTTGATCTGTTGCAATTTAATGTCGTTTTAGGTCGTCGAAAAGTTTATAGCGAAGCACACCGATTTGATCAATTGCATGATCAGCACTTCCAAGTCATGAATGCAATTGAACGTCGTGATCCTGAAGCTGCACGTAAAGCAGTCTGTGGACACATTGAGTTTGTAGTACAACAGGTGCGCATGATTGATGAAGAAGAAGCTCGTCGTCAGCGTGCCAGTCGATTAAACAGGATATAAGCATGATTATTTCTTCTGCCAATGACTATCGTGAAGCGGCACGTCGTCGTTTACCGCCATTTTTATTTCATTACATCGATGGCGGGGCGTATGCCGAATATACCTTAAAGCGTAATGTAGAAGATTTATCAAAAATAGCGTTGCGTCAACGTGTGCTGAATGACATGTCACAGCTGAGTTTAGAAACCCAACTGTTTAATGAAACCTTATCAATGCCTGTGGCTTTATCACCTGTGGGTTTAACGGGAATGTATGCACGCCGCGGCGAAGTTCAAGCAGCAGTAGCCGCAGATAAAAAGGGCATTCCATTTACGCTGTCTACCGTTTCAGTATGTCCTATTGAAGAGGTGTCGCCAGCGATTCAGCGTCCCATGTGGTTTCAGTTATATGTGCTACGTGACCGTGGCTTTATGAAAAATGCCTTAGAACGTGCCAAAGCTGCAGGCTGTTCAACTTTAGTGTTTACCGTGGATATGCCTGTTCCGGGCGCGCGTTACCGTGATGCGCACTCAGGGATGAGCGGGCCAAATGCAGCCATGCGCCGTTATATGCAGTCGTGTTTCCATCCACACTGGGCATGGAATGTGGGTTTATTAGGTCGTCCGCATGACTTAGGGAATATTTCTAAATACTTGGGCAAACCAACAGGTTTAGAAGATTATATCGGCTGGTTGGGTAATAACTTTGACCCATCAATTTCATGGAAAGATCTTGAGTGGATTCGTGAATTTTGGGATGGACCGATGGTTATTAAAGGCATACTTGACCCTGAAGATGCCAAAGATGCTGTGCGTTTTGGTGCAGATGGCATCGTGGTGTCAAACCATGGTGGCCGTCAGCTCGATGGGGTTTTATCTTCAGCGCGTGCATTGCCACCAATTGCCGATGCCGTAAAAGGCGATATTAAAATTCTTGCGGACTCAGGTATTCGAAATGGTTTAGATGTGGTGCGTATGCTGGCTTTGGGTGCGGATACCTGTATGCTCGGTCGCGCCTTTGTTTATGCGCTCGGTGCAGCAGGTGGTGAAGGTGTTTCCAATCTTTTAGAACTGATTGATAAAGAAATGCGTGTTGCGATGACCTTAACAGGTGCAAAAACCATTGCGGATATTACATCTGATTGTTTGGTGAAGTTAGAGAAAGAGTTGGCTGGGTGATTTTTTGAATCGATCTCTTGGGAAAGTTATTCGTCATCAAAAAAATTAGCAATGAAAGTTCCCTCTCTTTGCAGGAGAGGGTTAGGGAGAGGTGTTTATTGAATAATTCTCCTAACCCTCTTGCGTAGCGTTGCTACTCATCCCAAAGGGAGAAGGGATATTCATTATAGATTTTAATAACAATGACTAAAAACTTTTGATATGTGCAAATAAACCTACGTTGTTTAAAATTATTTAAATCAATATTTTTTCATTGCATAACAATGCTATTCCTCTTTATCAAGGAGAGAAAATATTGAAAATGGAAAATTCTACGAGCATGCAAACTCAATCATTACAAACCATTCAAAACCTCATCAACATCGTCGGTAAGCAACACGTTTTAACTGAAGATAAAGATACACGTTTATACCGCCAAGGTCGTCGTTACGGTGCAGGGAAAGTACTGGCTGTGGTTACACCGGGCTCATTACTTGAGCAATGGCATGTGTTGCAAGCTGCTGTTGATGCAAATTGTATTGTGATTATGCAAGCCGCCAATACCGGTTTGACAGGTGGTTCAACGCCTTTTGGTGATGACTATGACCGTCCTGTGGTACTGATGAGTACTCGTCGTTTGGTTGGCATTCAGGTGATTAATGACGGTCAACAAGTCATTTGCCTACCGGGGGCGACATTAGACAAGCTTGAAAAAGATTTGGCGCAATTCAATCGTGAACCTCATTCGGTGATTGGTTCTTCTTGTATTGGGGCATCGGTTTTGGGTGGCGTCTGTAATAACTCAGGTGGTGCTTTGGTGCGCCGCGGTCCTGCCTATACAGAGCTTGCACTGTATGCACGAGTGAATGAGTCAGGTGACTTAGAGTTGGTCAATCATTTAGGTATCAATCTTGGCAATACGCCTGAAGAAATCCTCACAGCGTTGGAAAATAAAAATTATCAAATCAATGACATTGTGAATAATTCAAGTTGCTGTGCCTCTGATCAGCGCTATTCACATGACGTTAAACAAGTTGATGAAAATACGCCTGCACGTTTCAATGCTGATCCAAGCCGCTTATTTGAAGCATCGGGTTCAGCGGGTAAAGTGTGTGTCTTTGCCGTACGTTTAGATACCTTTGAAAAGATTCCAAGTCAGGTGTTTTATGTAGGGACCAATTCACAAGATGATTTAACAGAAATTCGTCGTTTTCTATTAAAAGATCTTGCACGCCTCCCGATTGCAGGTGAGTACATTCATCGCGTGGCATACGATATTGGGGCTGAGTATGGCAAAGATTCTTTTGTATTTATCGAAAAATTTGGCACCGCAAAAGTTCCTGCTGCTTTTGCCATGAAAGATAAAGTCGATGGCTATTTAGAAAAACTGGGTTTGCAAGGTTTTTCGGATAAGGTTTTACAACTCGTCACTAAATTTATGCCGAATCATCTGCCAAAACGCATGAATGAATTTCGTGATTTATATGAACATCATTTGATGATTCGTATTGAAAATCAGGATGTTGATCAAGTTGATGCGTATTTGAAAACGTATTTTTTAGACAAAATCTCAGGCAATTATTTTAAATGTACGGATGAAGAAGGACGTAAGGCTTTTTTACATCGCTTTGCGGTGGCAGGTGCTGCCATTCGTTATCGGGATACGCATCGTTCAGAAGTGGAAGACATTGTTGCACTGGATATTGCATTACGTCGCAATGATCGAGAATGGGTGGAAACTTTGCCGAAAGCCATGGATGAGCAAATTATCCATAAACTCTATTATGGACATTTTCTCTGTCATGTTTTTCATCAAGATTATATTGTGAAAAAAGGTGTAGACCCTTTGGCAATGGAACATGCAATGTGGCATTTACTCGATGATCGTGGCGCTGAATATCCTGCGGAACACAATGTTGGGCATTTGTATGTGGCCAAGCCTGCATTAAAAAATTATTATCAAAAGCTGGATCCGACTAATAGCTTTAATGTGGGGATTGGACAAACCAGCAAGCTGAAAAACTGGAAATAATGCTTTAAAAAACAACATGCCGTGATGTGAAAGTATACGGCTTTTTTTATGGTTAAAGGATTAATATATCCGGAGGTATTGACCATAAAGGCGAAGAATATTTTCTAAATTGTCATCCCAAAATATAAAAAAACCGCTAAAGTGTTATGCAACAAGTTGCAAAGCCAAAATAAGGATTCAGCATGACAACGACTAGCTATGCAAATATTTTAAAGCCTTTACATTTGGGTTTTACCACGATTAAAAACCGTGTCGTGATGGGGTCCATGCATAGTGGGCTGGAAGATCGTTTTTATAACTATCCTAAATTGGCAGCTTATTTTGGTGAGCGTGCTAAAGGTGGTGTCGGCCTGATTATTACAGGCGGTATTTCTCCAAACCGCCAAGGTTGGCTGTTACCTGCTGGCGGTACCATGAATACGTTAGGTGATATTGCTCCACATCGCTTGGTGACCCATGCAGTACATAAGCATGGTGCCAAAATTTTAATGCAAATCTTGCATGCTGGGCGTTATGGCTATCAGCCTTTTGCAGTGTCAGCAAGTCCGATTAAATCTCCGATTTCACCTTTTAAACCACGTCAATTAACGGACAAACAAATTCTTTCAACCATTGATGATTATGTCAAAACGGCAAGTCTTGCACATAAGGCCGGCTATGATGGTGTTGAAATTATGGGTTCAGAAGGCTACTTGTTGAATCAGTTTTTAAGCCGTCATGTCAACCAACGGACAGACCGTTGGGGCGGTGAAATTGAAAATCGTATGCGCCTTGCGGTTGATATTGTGAAATCAATACGTGCTGAAGTGGGTGAGAAATTTATTATCTGCTTCCGTTTGTCATTGCTTGATTTGGTTCATGATGGGAACACCATGGCAGAAGTCATTACTGTTGCTAAAGCATTGGAAGCAGCTGGTGTGACGTTATTGAACACGGGTATTGGTTGGCATGAAGCACGTATTCCGACAATTGTGACCTCAGTGCCTCGCGCAGCGTTTGTGGACTATACCGCTGAAGTCAAAAAACATGTTGCGATTCCTGTCATTGCGTCCAACCGTATCAATATGCCAGATACAGCTGAAGAAATTTTGGCTTCAGGCAAGGCAGATATGGTGCAAATGGCGCGTCCATTCTTGGCAGATCCATTTTGGGTAAATAAAACGGCGACCAATCGTGTCGATGAAATTAATACCTGTATTGCCTGTAACCAAGCCTGTTTAGATCATACTTTTAAAAATCAGCGTGCGACGTGTTTGGTCAACCCACGAGCGGCATATGAAACTGAATTGGTTTATTTAAAGACCAAAAAACCGAAGCGCATTGCAGTCGTCGGTGGTGGCGTGGCAGGGATGTCTGCTGCAACGGTTGCAGCAAACCGAGGCCATGAGGTGACTTTATTTGAAGCTGGTGCAGAGGTAGGTGGTCAATTTAATTTGGCGAAAGTCGTTCCCGGCAAAGAAGAATTTCATGAAACGATTCGCTACTTTAAAGTTCAAATCGAAAAAACGGGTGTGGATTTGCGTTTAAATACGCGTGTAAACCGTGAACAGCTTGAACGTGAAGGGTTTGAAGAAGTTGTTATTGCAACAGGTGTGGTTCCTCGCAGCTTAAAAATTGAAGGTAGTGATGCACCGAATGTCTTGTCTTATGCAGAAGTGCTGAAAGGCGCAGCTGTGGGGGGTAAAGTTGCTGTGATTGGTGCAGGCGGCATTGGCTTTGATGTATCTGAATTTTTACTCAAACCACCACATCAGCCACAACCAATGCCTTTAGCGGATTGGCAGCGGGAGTGGGGTGTTGATCCAAATCCAAACTACGTAACTGAAGGTGGTATGCTGGCTGCTGAGCTCGAACCTCCTGTTCGTGAAATCTACTTATTACAACGTAAAACAACTGCACTTGGTGCTGGGTTAGGTAAAACATCAGGCTGGGTACATCGTGCACAATTAAAGAAAAATGCGGTTCGTATGCTGCGTGGTGTTCAATACAAAGCCATTACTGATGAAGGTCTTTGGGTTGAATATGAAGGGCATGATCAATTATTACGTGTAGATACGATTGTCGTTTGTGCAGGTCAGGAATCGGTAAAGCATTTGATGCCAGAACAGGGTGAGAAAACCCTTGCCAATTACCATATTATTGGTGGTGCAAAACTAGCAGCAGAGTTAGATGCGAAACGCGCAATACGTGAAGGTGCGGAGCTTGCGGCTAAACTTTAAGGATTTGGCGAAACAATATTCATTTGAAAGGTTTAGTTGTAATTTTTACTTGTCAGATGAATAAAACCTCCGTATTATGGCGCACATGGAAGCGTGGCAGAGCGGTTTAATGCACCGGTCTTGAAAACCGACGAGGGCGCGAGTCCTCCGTGAGTTCGAATCTCACCGCTTCCGCCAAATTCAAAAAAGCCCCTGTAGTGATACAGGGGCTTTTTTTTGTCTTAGATTTTAATTTGAGACGGCAATCTTATTCATTAGTATTTTTAAGCAATGCTAAAAATGGATATCAGACTTAAAATTCAAGTCAGAAATTAATACAAGGGTTGTCAAAGGTAGAATTAAAAGTAAGAGAAAAGAATGTTTATAGATTGATAGTGTAGAATTTATTTTTAATGGCCTATTTATTTAAATCTTTCACAAGCATTGGGCAGAGCTATGATCGCTTATTTTGAAAAAATATCAATTGTATTTTATTTGATCAATTGTTTTGAAGTGTTAGCAAGGCTTGGCAAGAGAATTGAAAGTGCTATATTTAAATCACGGTAGGTCATAAAACGACGCTACCAATAAGTTGGACGGATCAATGACAGCTCGTTGAGTTTCGTAATATTTTAGTCTTAAGATATTGCAGACAAGAAATCAGCACTAGCCTTCCAACATAGAGCCCGCAGCAATGCGGGCTTTTTAATGTCTTTCAAAATGTGAAAATATAGTGTTTTTGTCAAACAATAATTAAATAGTTAACTTATGTTATTGATATATATTTACTAAAGTAAAATAAGTTTACATTGCCATGAAATCTAACATTTACAAAGCAGGTTGTTGCGTAAAGGTGTGATATAAAAAATTCAATTATTAAAACAAGTAGAGACGTCACTATGACACAGATGATCGATATTAAAGTGAAGGACCAATTTAGTCAGGTTTATGAAGCACAAGCTTTGGTGCGTAATCCTTCAGAAGAAGATTCAAGAGCGCTGTTTCATCGCATTGAACATATCATTATTGCAGGTGAAATCATCCTACCCAGTATAGAACTACTTTTTGAAAGTCAAAAATCGGACAGTATTTACAAGCTTTTAGAAGCTTAAATTGAATGAATAAAAAAACTCACCTTAATGGTGAGTTTTTTATTTTTAGAAATAGAACTTTAAGCTGTTTGATCTGCTTTAAATTGATTCAAGATATAAGACAGTAACTGATAGCGTGTCATCGGGTTGCTAGAAGACAGTTCAACATCTTGTTTACGCACTTGAATTTCTTGAGTTAAAACTCCAGCTTGAAAACGTTGCACGATCATATGATCTTTTGATACATCATGGTCGGTCAGCACTAGTTTGGGTCCAAGGTGCAGATGTCCAATCGCATCTAGACATTGTTCAAGGCTGCTATATAGGTTGAAAAGGATGAGTGCCTGATCATTAGAATAATTGGCTAAATTCATTTTTATTATCCATGGTCAAAAATTATTGAGCAGGAATAGTGTATACGAATTAAGCAATATTAATCTGTATGGATTATTTTTCATTTAATGTCTATCTAGCTAACTTTGGTTAAATCATTGAGACAGCTTAAATCTTTATGAAAAATAAGTTGGAATTCGCTTTAAATTAAAGCGGCTTGAATACCAATGGGACATCATAACGGGCAAATTCTTCAATGATACTGTTTAAAACCAATTGAGCTTGAGGTTCCGCTGCTGTAAAGGTGAGTTCTTGGTTCGTTTGGCTGTTGAAGCATTCAACTTGTTCTATACGCCAAATTGTTTCAATGGCTGTATTTTGAATGACCACACGTCGAGGTTGTAATTCGTCACTAATTTTTCGTGGCATGACATAGGTAATGGCCAATTGAACATTAGGCAATTCGTCTTGTGAAGTTAAAAAGGTAAATACCCAATTGCCAATTTTGCTGAGTTGCATAGGATTATCGAAAGAATCAAATTCTAAACAAAACTGTTGTGACATTGACATGCTCAAACGCTAGGAGGTCGGTTTTATTCTTGCGATTTTTTACTGTTGATTGACATTAGGGGAAGGTCGTATAAAACAGCAGTTAAAACCATAAAAGAAATAAGTGAATCGATAAAGTTAATAAAATTCAATTTCTTATATTGATATGTGTGAAGAATTACTCACCTCATTAAGTTGTTTTTTGAATGAGAAGTGAGGAAAAGTCTCTAAGTTAAACCAGTTGTTGTAGATTTTTTAGACTGTAATTAATTTGCTGTAATGCATGTTGTAAGAGTTTAGGTTGAATATTGGATTCATTTAGACAGGTGATCCATTGCATCTGACAGGCTTTTAATTCTGCAATGTCCGTGGCCTGTTGAATATTAAGCATTAATTTTTTTGCCATCAGCCCACAATAACGCTGTAAGTAACTGCACATAAAATTCTGTAACTCATCAAAATCATGTTCGATGAAATCAATGATTTGTTCTGCTAATACAGGGGTGTTTGATGTTATGTTTTCAGGTATGGCTTGATTAAATTGATGGGGTATAAAGCCAATTGCATCCATTGGCAGGGAGTCAGTTATTTCGTGCTGTGAATGAGTATGAGGAACTTCCATCGTTGGCATTGAAATTTTATCAAGTGTGACATTTTCTTGCGCTATGCGATCGGATGTCTTTGTTGACGCTATTTTAGGTGTATTAAAAGCAGAAAAATCGGATTTTTGAAGGCGTTGATGATCATGTGCTGTAATTGGCTGAATCAGCCCAAGTTCCATCAGTTGCTCGAGCAAGGGCACTTCAGCAATCCGCTGCTGATAATGCACTGGCATTTGGTTAAAGTCATCACTACCAATTAAGAGTAGCAGACGACGTTGTCTTGCATTTAATGCGAGCTGTCGGTCTTTTAAAGTTTGAAAACCCAGCTCAGTTTTTTGATAGTTGAACATGCCTTAATTCCATAGCTCAAAAGAATTAAGGCAATCCTATGCAGTGATAATGACAGTAATATTAAGAAAATATTAAACAATCAATGATTTATAGAGTAATGACAGCAGAGTTTTCTAAAGCTTTACGCAAATAAGGGTCTAAGTCATCTTGACGTAATAGCCATTGCACATAGTCCGCAGGTAATTCTGCAATTGCGGTACCACGGTGTTTACCAAAATTAATACTGCGTGGAATGCGAGCATCTTCCGAAGCTTCGTATAATTCTTCGATGCTGTTGATTTTTAAGTGATGCACAATATGCATCAAAATATTGGCAGTTAAAATAATATCCATATCTGCGCGGTGAGCTTTACGGATCATTTCACGGGCTTTTCCACTGCCTTTGGTGATCATATATATCAAGGCAGAAATATTATGCGCTTCTGCATCAGGCCAAACACGACGAGCTAGCGCAAGGGTACAAATGGCTTTGATTTTTGAACTATCTACACCGCATTTTTCGAGCGCTCGAATATCGTAGTCGATATTATGCCCAATGATATATGTCGTCTCTGATGGGAGTTCAAAACTGCTGTAGTGGGGCTGACCTTCAAGATCTGATTCTAAAATATGATGTACAGCCATTGCTGCAAAAGAAATTGCTTCATCACAACGATAAAGTTGATCAAAAATTTTAGATTTATCTAGGGTAATTTTGGCATCTGCCACCTGAATTGGAGCATAGGCAATCTCGATGGGTTGTCCATTTAGTGTATGGGTTTCTGTGTCGAGAATGATGGCTTGCATGTCCAGTTCCAGCATGTTGAATAATGTTTATGAATGTACATTATCACATCCACACTGACAAACCCATGCTGTGATTATTTGTAGGAATATTATGAAGATGGCTGCGCAGTGTTTAAATAATCTGCTTTTATCGCATCTGCCGAAATAAAACCTTTACAGCGGGATAAAGCTAAACCATCTTCTAAATCGACTTGTTTTAAAGGCTTTTGTCCATCTTGATATCCAAAAATGTCGCTAAGTGGATTAAGCACTAGAGTATGTTCACGATCAATGGCATGGTGGTTTTTCGGCTTTACTTTTGTGCATATGTTTGTGTAGTTGGCAGGGGGTACAGCATTTTTGTTGATTTTACATTTTGCTTTAACCTCCGAAAAATAGCCCAATCTGTATCCAATGATCAGAAATATAAGTTCAGCCATTTTTCTGAGATCGGGGTGGCTGATTTATTTGAATGCTGTTAATCCATATCGAGCTAAAACAAAGTTTTAGTTCTATATTAGGGTCTGTTGACATTTGTTGATTAAAAAAATAGCGAGATAGTAAAATTAAATCGCCAAACCCAATTTTACACTCGCTATGCCTCGAACAATGCTAAATGATCAACACTGGTCCAAGTTACTTGCTATTTTCCGTCACTTTAATA